>NZ_JBFUAT010000004.1:0-184996 GCF_056406135.1 Luteibacter sp. P1_D3
GCCCCGCGCGGGCGCACATCCTGTGTGAAGTCCTTCAAGACCAAAAAATCAAAGTCGTGATGACTACGCAGATGTCGATGACGTCAACCTCTACGTACTTGATGGTCTTGCCGTCCTGTGCTTTGTACTCGAAGTCTAATAAACCAGGTGTCCGATACTCTTCCAGTAGCTGATCGGCAGCGTCGTAGAAGCGTATTTTTACATCGCCGTGCAAAGAACCTCCCAGAAAGCCTAGATGGACTGCCGAACAAAGGCTTGTGGGCGGGGTGAATCGTGCTCTCGCCGGCTTGGGACGCATAGGTATGGCGTTGTCGTTGCCGACCACGATCATCCCCGTGAATGGGTAAGGATTGACGCTCGTTACTCCGGGTCCGCTGATCGTGCTGACGGTTCCGTGGGTGAGCTTAAGAGGCGGTGCGCCGACTTCAGCGACGAAGCGTTGGCTGAGAGCATTGAACTCGTTGTAATCGCGCATGGAAAGTCCCTTATCCGACGACAAGACTGCTGCTGCAAATGCCCTCGCGGCAGTTGATATGAAAGGTGGGTCGACACCGCGGGGCCGCGTGCGAGGTGCGCTATCGCATCCAAGCATCCTCGCGCGTTCGCGTTCAGTCCTGGGCATCCTTGCGGAGGCTGACGCTGCCTTGCTCCTAGCATGTTCCGTGGCGTATCCATTGACCCGCCGCGGCCCTGGGTGTCGTGACCCAAGCTATGCCTATGTAATCGCGAAGAAAATAGGTCGGTGGTTGTAGGGGTCGTTGATCGATTTCGGACACATGTCGTGACAAGCTACGAATGAATGTTGTCCGCCCTTTCAGGGCAGGCGCCGTGCGACGCCATTATTCGCGATCAGTCAGTCCTCACGGACGTCCGGAATCGGACAGCGTGCTCAGCGAATCGCCATGATCCACAGCGCAGCACCCTGCACGGGAGCGACGGTCCAGTGCACACGATAGGTTCCGGCGGCGTCGACCTGCCGCCAGGCGACGGCACCCTGCACGCCGCTCTCGTCCGGCAGTTGYAGGAAGGCATCGATGAGCTGGAATCCGTCGCCTGGCGTGGCCGTCATGCGTTTGACCCCGCCATCGCCCCACCAGAACGCGAGCAACGTGGCAGGACCGTCGACGGTGATCTCGTCGCTGGCGACGACGAGGTTCTTGTCGGCGTAGTTCTGCGCGAAGGCCTGCACACGTGAGGCGTTGCGTACTTCGACAAAGGGCAGGGAGAGTTCGCCCTTGGGTTCGCCACGCTTGGTGATGGAGACAGTATGCCCGGGGCCGCCCTTTCCCCCGGTGGCGACGTAGGCTCTCACATCGAAACGATCGCCGTAGTCGGCGTAGACGAGCGGACGGCCCAGTCCCTTCCAGCGATTTCCATAGGTGTCGATGGGCGATCCGTCATTATGGCTGTAACCGGCATTGAAGATGATGAAGACGCTGCCGGTCGCCTGGGTATCCATGGCGGGTGTCACGGCTGGGCTGACGCCAAGGCCCTCGCCCTGGCCGAGGAAAACATGCGCACCGAGTGAAGGCATCGGCGCGTCGGCGGCGATCGTGGTCATGAGCGGCGCTCCGAACAGGAGACCAGCGAGGGCGAATCGACCTGCCTGGCGCATCGCGGTTCTCCAAAAGTTGTACTTGCAAGGCGCGCGGGCGTGGGCCACGCTTGGCGGAGCGACGATGTGCACGACGATACGCCGTGCCGGTCGCCACAGGGGAGCCGTGCGGTGGCTGACGAAACCGACTTCATCGACCTTTACGGCAAGCTCCGCCTGGAGCCGACTTGCTCGTTGGCCGAATTCAAGCAGGCCTATCGTCGGCATGTGGCGGCATGGCATCCGGATCGCCGTCGTGGCAGTCGCGCCGACGTCATCGCTGCCGCACGCCTTCAACGGCTGACGGCACAGTACAGCGCGGCGATGGAGTTCCATCGACGTCACGGGCGCTTGCCGGGTGCGGTGGCACCGCCGCGCGCGACCGTCGTTGCCGAAGCGGGCACGGACGCCGCGGTATATGACGCGAGCGATGCGTCTTCGTACGCCTCGGCCGCCTCGGAGTCGTCGGACGGTAACGGTTCCTTCGGGGAAACGCCGCTGCGGGCGTGGCGTACGCGCTGGCTCTGGCTGGTCGCGCTGGTCATCGTCGCCGTGATCGCCTGGTCGCTGATTCCCGTCGGTGGTAGCGACGATGAGGAAGAGTCGGCCGAGACCACCGTCAGCACGACCGCCACGCCTTAACGCGCGCCGCGTCCGAACAACACGACTTCCACCGTCTCGATCAGGATCACCATGTCGAGAAAGAGATTGTGGTTCTTCACGTAGAACAGGTCGTACTTGAGTTTCTCGGCGGCATCCTCTTCGGAGGCACCATAGGGATAGCTCAGCTGCGCCCAGCCGGCGAGACCCGGCTTGATGCTATGGCGCAGGTTGTAATAACGAATCTTGGTTTCCAGGTCCGAGACGAATTGCGGGCGCTCCGGTCGTGGCCCGACGATGCTCATGTCGCCGCGGATCACGTTCCACAGTTGCGGGAGCTCGTCGAAGCGTAGCTTGCGGCAGATGCGGCCGACGCGCGTGACCCGGTCGTCGTTGCTCTTCGCCCAGCGCGCGATGCCGTCCATCTCGGCATCGGTGCGCATGCTGCGGAACTTGTAGAGCCAGAACGGTCGGCCGTGTTCGCCGACGCGCTCCTGGCGATAGAAAATCGGTTGCCCCCGACCGGATTCCATGCGGATCGACAGCACGACGCCAAGCATGATCGGCCAGCAGAGCAGGGCGATGGCAACGGATGCCGCGATGTCGAAGGCGCGCTTGAGGAACACCGCGAGTGGCGATGCGTTGAAGCCGCCGGAGAAGACCAGCCATGACGGATCGAGCATGGTGAGCTGCACGCGGCCCGCTTCGCGCTCGACGAAGGTCGTCAGGTCGGTGATCTGCACGCCGAGCTGGCGACAGGCGAGAAGATCGTCCATCGGCAGGCTGCCGCGACGATCATCCACGCCGACCACGATTTCGTTGAGGTGTTCGCGGCGGGCGAGCTGGGCCAGCGATTCGTCGCGTGTCAGCAACAGGTTTTCCGGAACCATGACGGTTTCGTTCAGCCCCTGCAGGTAGCCGACCAGACAGAACCCGCGACGATCGGAGCGACGGCGCATGCGGTTGTGGATCTGCGCGGCGCGCTGTCCCGCGCCAAGTACCACCACGCGACGCTTCAGCGATTCCATTTCGACCAGGCGCATGAACAGCCCGCGGAA
The DNA here is from genome assembly GCF_056406135.1 of Luteibacter sp. P1_D3. NCBI lineage: Bacteria > Pseudomonadati > Pseudomonadota > Gammaproteobacteria > Lysobacterales > Rhodanobacteraceae > Luteibacter > Luteibacter sp. P1_D3. The sequence continues at coordinate 3,253 of NZ_JBFUAT010000004.1, forward strand.
CGTAGCGGTGGCGACGAAGGCGATGAGCAGGGCCATGCCGAGCACGCCGCGGCCGACATAGGCCTGCGGAATGACGTAGTAGCCGACAACCAGGATGAGGCCGCCGAGGATGAAGGCGATGGCATGGCGGGCGATCTGGCCACGCCAGCTCATGCGCAGGGTCGAGCGGTATTCGCCGAGTGCGGCCATGCCGAGGAAGATCACCGCGGCGAACATCACGGCGCGAGCCGTGAGTGTCTGTGTCGACGCGGCGAGATCGTCGGGGGATGGCGCAAAGCGGATATACGTCGCCAGGTTGAGCGAGGCGGCCAGCAACAGCAGCTCGCAGGCACCCATCAGGATGAGCCAGCGAACGATTGGCTGTCTGAAAAGACGGATCATCGAGTTCCCCTCCGCACGTTATCCGAACGTGTCGATACATGGAGGCTAGGAAGTGCGCGGCGTCCTGTCGATTGCACTTCCGGGTTGCACACGGCTAGGCCAAACGGCTGCGTGATACATCGGTGTATCGCCCTCTGTATCGAGGGTGTTACACATCCGGTCAAACGATGGCGAGCAACGCACGCAGCTCGTCCGCCAGTCGAAGGCTGAGCGCGATCAAGGTAAAGGTCGGGAAGGCCCAGCCACCGGTGGGAAACACCGAGCTTCCCGCGACATGAAGGTTCGCGACGCCATGAACCTTGCCCTGCGTGTCGACGACACCCTGCGTCGCATCGTCCGCCATGCGCGTGGTGCCCATGTGGTGAGCCGTTCCGTGCACATCGGAGGAGGCATGCGTATCGACGGTCCATGGGGCCGGTGCGAACTGGCCGGCGCAGGTCTGCGCAAGACGGTTGCCTGCGACCGCGCCGAGCACGCGATGAGTGTGCCGGTCCAAATCGTTGAGCCGCCAGTCCACGCGCACACGGCGCAGGCCGAGCGCATCGCGTTTGTCGTCGAGCATGATCCGACTGTCGCGGTTGGGCGCTTGCTCGAAGAATCCCACCAGCTCCACCCGGTTGCTGGCCACCGTGGGTTTGTCGCCGACCTTGAGCGCCACGGCGCGGATCACGTCGCCGATATGCAGGCCGAGTCGCAAGGCGCTGATCGCGAGGTTTTGCGGGACGGCAAGCGACATCGCGCCGCCAGGACCGTTCTGCAGAGCTGCCTCCAGGCGTGCCTCGACGAGCGCCGCCTCGTCGCGGGTCGGCGGCCGCAGGGCGGCGCGCACGTCGCGCAGGGCGCGAATGCCACGCGGCACCTCGCCTTCGACGGCGAAGGGGTGCACGCGCGCGTTGAGCGTCCGGTATTCGCGTTGTGCCTCCAGCGAGAGGCCGATTTCCGATGCGATCGGCGCACGCACCTTGCCGATGCTCCGCTCGTACGGCCGGGTGAGCCGATCCGCGTGCGGCGAACGAATGCTGCCGATGGTTCCCCTGGGATGATCCATGAAGTAACGGCCGACCAGATCATGGTCGTTGCCAAGCCCGTTCGGCGCCACGTTATCGGAGAGGAGCAGGATACGGGCGTTCTCGATGCCGCCGGCCGCCAGGACGTAGTGCCGCGCGCGGACGCGACCACGCCGGCCGTCGAGCGAGCCGATCGTGGCGTCGGTCACCGCGCCGGCATTGTCGGTGGCCTGCAGTGCCATCACGTTCGCATGCAGGAGCACGGTGATGTTCGGTGCCTGGGCGAGCAGGTCACGATAGGCTTCGCCGAAGGTGATCGGGCTTCGGGCGAAGATGAAGTTGACCATCGCCTCGGGATCCAGGTCGAGCGGCGGCCGCGGCGTGGGGCCTTCGAACGTGCCCTGGCCAAAGCCGTGCGCGGGGTCGATACGGCAGAACTCGCGCGCCTTGGCGTACCACGGGGCGAGATCGGCATAGCGCAGGGGCCAGCCGCTGTCGGGTACCCACTCGCGAGGTTCGAGATCGGAATCGGCCAGGGGAATGCAGCCGCCGCCCCAGAGCGTGCAACTGCCGCCGAACACGCGCATGCGCGAGGTGCCGGCGTCGAAAGGTGTGCTGCCGGCGGAGGCGCCGTCGTACAACGACTGGCTTCGATCCTCACCAGACAGCCCGCCACCTTCGATCAGGCAGACGGTGGTCGAGGTGCCGAGGAAGGCGCGCGCGATGGCGATGCCGGCGGGTCCCGCGCCAATGACGCAGAGGTCCGCCTGATAGTCGGAACGTGCCGACGGGTCAAGGTAATCGGTGATCACGGGGTATCTCCCAGCGTATTTTTATTGTCAGGCCCGGTAGTAGCCGCGGTACCAGTCGACGAACTTGCCGACGCCTTCGCCGACGTCCACTTTCGGCAGGTAGCCGGTGGCCTGCACCAGCGCGGAGACATTGGCTTCCGTGTCGGGTACGTCGCCCGCTTGCAGGGGTAGCATTTCCATCCGCGCCGTCTTCTTCAGGCACTTTTCCAGCACCTGGATGTATGTGAGGAGCTCCACCGGCTTTTCGTTGCCGATGTTGTAGATGCGGTACGGAGCCACGCCGCTGGATCCGGGATCCGGGCGGTCGCCCGACCAGTTCGCGTTCTTCTCCGGGATCTGGTCCAGCGTACGCAGGACACCCTCGGCGATGTCGTCGACGTAGGTGAAGCTGCGCTTGTGGTGTCCATGGTTGAAGACCTGGATGGGCTCACCGGCCAGGATCGCCTTGGTGAACAGGAACAGCGCCATGTCCGGGCGCCCCCAGGGACCGTAGACGGTGAAGAAGCGCAGGCCGGTGCAAGGCACGCCGTAGAGGTGGGCATAGCTATGCGCCATCTGCTCGTTGGCCTTCTTCGATGCAGCATACAGGGTCAGCGGGTGTTCGGTCGGCTGGTGTTCGGAAAAGGGCATGCGCGTATCCGCGCCATAGACCGAGCTGGTCGACGCGAAGACGAGGTGTTCGACGCCATGACGACGGCAACCTTCGAGCACGTGCAGGAAGCCGGTGACATTGCTGGCGATGTACACGTGCGGGTTCTCGGCGGCGTAACGCACGCCTGCCTGCGCCGCCAGGTTGACCACGCGCTGCGGCTTGTGGGTGACGAACGCGTTCTCGACGGCGTCGCGGTCGGCAAGATCGGCATGGATGTGGGTGTAGCCGGGCCTGTCGGCGAAGCGGGCCAGCCGGGCCTTTTTCAGTTCGACGTCGTAATAGTCGGAAAGACTGTCGAAGCCGATCACCTCGTCGCCACGCTCGAGCAGGCGCATGGCCACATGGGAGCCGATGAAGCCGGCCGTGCCGGTCACGAGCACTTTCATGCGGGCTGTTCCGTGATCAAAGCCGTCCGTCCACGGCGTCGCGCGGCAGGACGTACTTGACGTCGTAGACCACGGATTCCGGTTTGCCGAAGGCACGGATGCCGGCGGCGCCCAGGGAGACGAACTCGCGGTGTCCCACGGCGACGACCACGGCATCATAGGCGGCGTGCGCCGGATCGGCCATGGGCGTGATGCCGTATTCGTGCTCGGCTTCGCTCGCGCGCACCCAGGGGTCGTACACGTCCACGCCGACGCCATAAGTGTCGAGGGCGTTGATGATGTCGACCACACGGGTGTTGCGCAGGTCCGGGCAGTTTTCCTTGAAGGCCAGGCCGAGGATGAGCACGCGGGCGCGCACCGGGTTGATGCCCTTGCGCACCATCAGGCGTACCACTTCGGACGCGATATACGTGCCCATGCCGTCGTTGGTGCGTCGGCCGGCGAGGATCACGTCGGGATGGTGCCCGACCTGCTGCGCCTTATGGGTGAGGTAATACGGATCGACGCTGATGCAATGGCCACCAACCAAACCGGGCCGGAATGGCAGGAAGTTCCACTTGGTTCCGGCGGCTTCGAGTACCTCGAGCGTATCGATGCCCAGCTTGTTGAAGAGGATCGCGAGATCGTTGACCAGGGCGATGTTGAGGTCGCGCTGGGTGTTCTCGATCACCTTGGCGGCCTCGGCCACCTTGAGCGAGCTGGCCCGATGCGTGCCCGCCGTGATCACCGAGCGGTAGAGCGCGTCGACGAAGTCGGCCGTGGCAGGGGTCGAGCCGGAGGTAACCTTGAGTATTCCCGTAACGCGATGGGTCTTGTCACCCGGGTTGATCCGCTCCGGACTGTAGCCCGCGAAAAAATCTTCGTTGAAGACCAGACCCGAAACCTTCTCCAGGATTGGCACGCAGACTTCCTCGGTGCAGCCCGGATAGACCGTCGATTCATAGACCACGATGTCGCCGCGCTTGAGTACCTTGCCCAGGGTTTCGCTCGCGCGAATCAGTGGCGTAAGGTCCGGCCGGCGCGCGTCGTCGATCGGTGTCGGCACGGTGACGATGTACACGTCGCACTCGGCGAGATCGTCGATGCCTGAGGAAAAGCGCAACCGGCGCGAGGCGCCGAGTTCATCGCCATCCACTTCCAGGGTGACGTCGTGGCCCCGGCGGAGCTCTTCGATGCGCCCGGAATTGATGTCGAATCCGAGGGTTGCGTAGCGCTTGCCGAATTCGACTGCCAGCGGAAGGCCGACATAACCCAATCCGACGATACCGATTCGCACGGTGTCCAATGACAAGGTCGTCGCGCCTTCGGCCGGGTCGTACGGCCGGTCGGCTGCGACGGGTTCGCGCACGGCGGCGGTGCCGGCCGGTCTGCGGCTAACTGTATCCATGACCGCTTCCTACCCCTTGGTGGTCGACAATGCCCGTCTTACGGACGATGAGAGGTTAGCAATCCACTCGTGGATTGCCTGTACGGCTTACGGAGGTAGCCGAATGGCCGATAGCGTTTTTCGCGGGGTACCGGCGTTTACAAGCCTCGATCCCCGATATATCGTTCGTCTCGCTCCGCTTGAGAGGCGGGGCATATGACTACAAGGGTGTATCTGATCGAGCCATGTCCGCGCGAACCTACACCGGCTCAGTGCGCGTGGCCTTACTGGACGATCACGCGCTCGTCCTCAAGGGGCTCATCGCGCATCTTGAGAAAATCCCTTCGATCCTGATCGTCGGCAGCCATGGCGGCAGCCAGCCGTTCCGGGCCATGCTGGCAGCCATGCCGGTGGATGTCGCCCTGATCGACTACTCGCTGGCCATGGACGACATCGATGGCGTCGCCCTGATCAAATTGCTGCGTGCTGCGCATCCGGCGCTGAAGATCCTGGTCGTCTCCGCGCACGGTTCGCGCCTGGTCATCCGCAGTCTCCTGCAAGCCGGTGCCCACGGTTTCGTCGCGAAGAGCCAGGAGCCCGATGAGATCATTCGTGCGATAGACGCCGTGATGACCGGTCGCGAATACATGCCACCGGGGACGGTCAGCGGTTTGGCTGACAATCCGATGGCCCGGCTTTCACCGCGCGAGTGGGAAGTGATCCGCTGCGTGCTCGAAGGCCTGTCCGTCACGCAGATCGCCAACAAGTTCAATCGCAGCCTGAAGACGGTAAGCACACAGAAGACGGCCGCCTACCGCAAGCTGGACATCGGCAAGGACAACGAGCTGCATATGCTTCGCGCGTACCTGTTGGCATCGGACAGCGAGGTGCCATCGAAGTGAGGCGATGGATCGCCCCTTGCCTGGCCGCGTTCGTCGTGACCGCCGGTGCCGCCACCGATCCGCCAGATCCCGAACGGGAGCGGTGGAGCGCGCAGCATCCCGTGTTGCGTATCGCGATCGATCCGCAACAGGGCGCCGAGATCCGCGGTGGCGAAGCCAATCCCCTGGTCAGCCAGTATCTGGCGCTGGTCGCCGAACACACCGGCGTGCGATTTGAAACCGTACGCACCGCCTCCTGGGAGGCGTCGGTCAAGGCGTTCACCGAGCGTCGCGTCGACCTGCTGCCTTCGACCACCGACCGCATGGTTATCGCGGACCTGGGCGACCGTGCCCTGCTGTCCACACCGTTCTACGTGGGCCGCACCCTGATCGTGACGCGCACCGTGGGTCCGGCCAGGATCGATATGCGCGACCTAGACGGGCACACGGTGGCCTTCAAGGGCGGCGGGGCCTACGAAAGCTGGCTCAAGCGCGAACATCCGCTGGTCACGCGCCTTCCGCTGGACGACATCCACGAGGTGCTGGCGGCGGTGGAAAGCGGGATCGCGGATGCCGCTATCGGCATGGACGTGGCGTACCACCCCATCGTGCGTCGTGACTATGCCTCCAGCCTGCGTGTGGCCGGCGACGTGGCGGAAATACCGGTCACGGTGAGGGTGGTCGTCCAACCCGACGAGCCCGAGCTGATCGACATGCTCGACAAGGGCATGCGCCGCATCACGGCGGACGAGAACGAAGCGGTCATCGAGCGCTGGCTCGAGGCCGCCTATCTGCGCGCACCGACCTTGTCGCAGGTCGTGTCCGTCTATCAGGGGGAGATCGCGCTGGGCGGCGCCCTGATCCTGGTCCTGATTTTCGCCCTTTGGCAGATGCGCCGTGCGCAGCTCGCCTCGCAGCGCGGCGAGCAACAGAAGACCATGCTGCTCGCGGTGATGAGCCACGAGGTACGCAATGCGGTAAACGCGGTCGTCTCGTCCATCGACCTGATGGCCCGGCAGCCGCTGGAAGGACCACAGCGCGACCTCATGGCGATCGCGCAGGCGAGTAGCCGCAACCTGCGCTCCCTGCTCAAGAGTGCGCTCGATTACACCCGCTCGGAAGTCCAGGGCTTCACGCCCGATCTGGTGTCCTGCGATGTGCTGGCCGTGGCGCGGCAGGTCATCGAGTCGCAGCGTCCGGCCATCGAGGCGAAGGATCTCGCGATTCGCCTCGACCTGCCCATGGGCCCCTTGCCCTGGTTGCTGCTCGATGAGACACGCCTGCGCCAGGTGCTCGAGAACCTGCTCGCGAACGCCGTGAAATACACCCACGAAGGCCACGTCGGCATCGCGCTCTGGCAGGGCACGGAAGAGACCCCCGATCACATCCGCCGGCTGGTGATCGACGTGTTCGACACGGGCATCGGCGTGCCGGTCGACCGGCAACGTGAGCTTTTCCGCGCGTTCGCGCAATCGCATGGGGCCCTGGATACCCGACTCGGTGGCACGGGCCTGGGGCTGGCGATCTGTCGCGATATCGTCACCCACCTGGGCGGACGTCTCGATCTCACCAGTGAGGTCGGTGTGGGGACGGCTGTCCGCATCGAGCTGCCGACCAGTCTCGTCCCCGCTGTCACGACCGTCGCCGAGGACGATCCGCCGGATGCGGCCAAGGACGAACCGTTCGGCACGGTGCTCCTAGTCGAGGATCATCCGGCGAATCGGCAGATCATCGCGGCGCAGCTGAAGTTCATCGGCTATGCGACGCAGGCCGTGGACCACGGGCAGGCGGCGATCGATGTGTTCGAGGCCGGACGCTATGTCGGTGTCCTGCTCGATTGCGAGCTGCCGGACATGCAGGGATACGATATCGCCGCCGAGCTGCGTGCGCGTGAACGCACGGCCGGCGGCGCGCGCACGCGCTTCATCGCCATCTCGGCCAATCACGGCGAAGCGCATATCCGTCGGTGCGAAGAGAGTGGCATCGACACGGTGCTGGGCAAACCGCTCTCGCTGGAAGGGCTCAAGGCGGCCCTCGTGGCGCCACGCACGGAATCGGAAATCGATGCGACCTTTATCAAGGAATGCCTGAAGGATCTCGCTGCCATCCGCGCCGCACTCGCCGTGCGCGACCTCACCGTCGCCGCTCATTTCGCCCATCGGCTCAAGGGCGGTGCCCTGGTCTGGGGCGCGACATCCATCGCCACGGACATCGATCGCATCGAGCAGGCGCTTGCCCGGGATCCCGTCGACGACGCCCTGGTCGTACGTTTGCTCGACGCGATCGCCGCCCGTCTCTAGACAACGCCGTGCCAACGTGTGACGTCGTGCCAGCGTTTTGCAAGAAACGTGCGCGACTTGCTCCGGCTTGCTTCGAGCTTGCTCGAACGCAAGCTTGTGCGAACGCGATCGTCATCGCATCGATGTTTCGCGACGCCCTTTAAACGTTCGATGGCGTACCAATGTCTGTCTGACTTTCCTTCGTCCCAACGTAACGGAGTCTACCGATGGCAAGCATCAACGCATCCGCGAGCGGTACGTTCAAGATCGGCGGCGACCTCGAGGTCAACCGCCTCGGTTTCGGCGCCATGCGCATCACTGGCAAGGGTATCTGGGGTGAGCCGGCCAACCCCAAGGCAGCGCGCGAGACCCTGGCGAAGCTGCCCGAGCTCGGCGTGAACCTGATCGATACGGCCGATAGCTACGGTCCTTATGTCAGTGAAGACCTGATCCGCGAAGTGTTGCATCCGTACAAGGGCCTGGTGATCGCGACCAAGGGTGGCCTGACCCGTCATGGCCCGGACATCTGGGCACCGGTCGGCCGTCCCGAATACCTGCGCCAGTGCGTCCTGATGAGCCTGCGTCGCCTGGGCGTGGAACGCATCGACCTCTGGCAGCTCCATCGGGTCGACGAGAAGGTGCCCGAGGACGAGCAGTTCGGCGTCATCCGCGACATGCAGAACGAAGGCCTGATTCGCCATGTCGGTTTGTCCGAGGTGAATGTCGCGCAGATTGAATCGGCGTCGAAGTTCTTCAAGGTCGCCACGGTGCAGAACCTCTACAACCTCGGCAACCGCCAGAGCGAGGCCGTGGTCGACTACGCGGACAAGCACAACATCGGCTTCATCCCCTGGTTCCCGCTGGCCGCCGGTGAGCTGGCGAAAGAGGGTTCGGTACTGTCGAAGATCGCCAGGAAGCTCGATGCCACTGACGGCCAGGTCGCCCTGGCGTGGCTGCTCAAGCGGTCGCCGGTGATCCTGCCCATCCCGGGCACCGGTAGCCCCGATCACCTCGAAGAGAACGTCAAGGGTGCCGCGCTGAAGCTGTCGCAGGAAGACTTCGAAGCGCTCGAACACGCTGTGAAATGACTTCACCGCTGACGAACCGGCAACTCGCAGCCGACCCGCCCGCACCACTGTAGGAGCCGGCTACGCCGGCGAACCCTCAGCCGTGAATTCGCGAATGAGGCATTGCACGACATCAGGCCGGCTGTTCAACCGCCGGCCTGTTTGAACGCAATGCGTCATTCGTATCGTTGATAGCCTGAGGGTTCGCCGCTGAAGCGGCTCCTACAATGTACGGCGTGCCCGCTCTTGGTAGAGGCGTTCGTCCGCGCGGCTCAGCGCAGCGTCCAGCGGTGTGCCTGCCTGTTTCATGGCGGCGCCAAGGGTGAAGGCGATGGGCGCAGCGTTTGCTTCGCTGCGCAAGCGCGCGCTCACCTCGGCCAGGTGCGCCTCGTTGGCGCGACGCAATACCAGTAGAAATTCGTCGCCACCCAGACGCACGACAGCATCGTCGTCGCGGACAGGTGCCCGCAGGAAACTCGCCATGTCGACCAGTACGTCATCGCCACGCTGGTGGCCGTAGGTATCGTTGATGGCCTTGAAGTGATCGAGGTCCACCGTGATGCAGCCGAGCGTCTCATCGCGCGTCAGTTCGCCGAGTTGATCCAGGTAGCGCCGGTTGAAGCAGTGGGTGAGGGGGTCGCTCAGCGACCATTCGCGCAGCTGCCGTTCCTGTCGGTACTGTTCGGTGATGTCCTGCGCGTGGCCGAGCACGTAGCGCTCGTCGTCATCGTCGTCGAGCACGTTGTGATATGCCCAGATGCGCAGGTCGCCGTTGGATGCGCGCAATTCGAGCCGACCCGAATCGCTGCCTTCGTCGCCAATACGGCGCAGATACGCGTGGAAGGCGGGCACGACTTCCGGCCGCATGAAATCGGTGAGTGGCCGCCCCATCAGGCTGTTGACCGGATAGCCCAGCGAATGCGCCGCGGCGGGATTGACCGAGAGCAGGATGCCGTCGAGATCGTGCGTACAGATCAACCCCAGGCTGTAATGGAACAGCTGACGGAAGCGTCGCTCGCTCGCTTCCAGTGAGGCGACCGCGCGTCGGCGATCGGTGGTGTCCTGGATCGCGCCGACGAGGCGCTTGGCCGGACCGCCCCGCGGCTCAACCTCGCCGACCGAGCGCACCCAGAGCGAGCGGTGCCGTGCCGTCAGGAGGGGCAGCTCGACATCCCAGCCGGTGCCACTGGCGATGCCTCGTTCGACGGCAGCGCGGATGGTCTCGCGTGCGCTCTCGGGAAAGAACGCGAAGGCCTCGTCGAGGTTGGGCTCATAGCCCGGCGGCATGTCGTGGATCCGGCAGGTCTGCGCGGACCAGTGCACCTTGTTCGACGCCAGGTCCACCTCGAAGCCACCGACCCCGGCTACGGCGCCGGTACGGTCGAGGAAGGATTCGCTGGCGCGGAGGCGCGCCTGCCAATCCTGCGCGGTGCGCCTGAGATCGCGTTCCAGCGCGATCTCGCGAGCCAGTGCCGCACTACGCTCGAGGGCCGTGGCGCGCTGTTCCAGCGCCATGCCGACCAGCCCGGCGAGGGTGGCCAGGATCTCTCGCTGGCTCTCGGTCAGCTCGCGGGGCACGTGGTCGATGACACAGAGCGTGCCCATGCCGGATCCGCCCTGCATCGCGATCGGCATGCCTGCGTAGAAGCGGACGTTGGGGTCATCTTCGACCAGGGGATTGTCGAAAAAGCGCTCGTCGTCGTGGGTGTCGCGCACTTCGAAGAGCGCCTGGCTGTGGATCGCGTGGGCACAGAAGGACACGTCGCGGTGCGTCTCGGTCACGCCCTCCAGGCCAACCTGTGCCTTGAACCACTGGCGGTCGTGATCGATCAGGCTGACCAGGGCGATCGGCGAGCCGGTGACCAGGGAAGCCACCCGCACGATACCGTCGAAGAAGGGCTCCGGCGCCGTGTCCAGCACGGCCAGGCTACGGAGCCGCTCGAGGCGGCGCGACTCGTCGTCGGGTATGGGCGCGGCTCGCATCGCGACTCCTGGGCAGGGGACAGCGGAACGTAGCGGCTCGGCAGCCGGCCGGACGTGATCCACGTCACTGTCCTGAGGTGAAGGCACCTGGCACACCGCCGGTTATAGCGACTTGGGCGGTTTCTTGCGTGAAAGCGGCGGTCGAGGAAATGGGGAGCCGGCGGCCCCAACCTTGCGGTAAACGCCTACGCAAACCCACCTAACATATCCTGCAGGATCACATCGACCGGCGTCAGCCAATCCCCCGCGCCAGCGAAAAAAAGCGAGGCGAGTATTGGGTCTCGTTGCCTGCGCTGGACGTGGCCAAAATCGGACTTTACGAGGCTATGCGCGCCAACGGCCTTCGTAAATCGGATCTGGCACGCAGGCTAGGCATGCATGCCCCGCAGATCGACCGTCTGCTCGACTTGACCCACAGTTCCAAGTTGGAACAGGTTGAAGCCGCATTGGCCGCGGTAGGTTATCGCGTCAATCTTTCCGTTGAGCGCGTGGACACGCGGCGAGCGGTTAGCTCGCCGCGCCTCTGCCTCGCCTAGTGAAGTTTTACCGGCGGCAAGGTCGTGTTGCGTAACCAGTCGGCGAGCCACAGCGCGGTCGCCCGCGGCCAGCCGTGCAGGGTGGCGCGGTGCAGTTGCTGCAAGGACACGTAGAGCATCTTCGCCACCCAGCCACGCATCGGAATGATCGATCGGCCCTTCGGTCCGGAAGGAAGTTCGCCCGTGGCCTGGCGCGAGCCGAGGGACACCAGGGTGCCCTTGGAGTGATAAACGAAGGGGCTGACGCTCTCGCCTCGAAGGGCACGGGGCAGGGCGCGGGCGAGGTAAGTGGCCTGCTGGTGTGCCGCTTGGGCCGTGGGTGGGACGCTGGGGCCGCCGGGCGTCGTGGTGGCGAAGGCGCAGTCGCCCATGGCGTAAATGTCGGTCAGGCCTTGGGCCTTTAGCTGACCATCGACCAGGATGCGCCGGTCCCTGGAGAGTTCGAAGGGCCCGAGGCCCTTGACCATGTCGTGTCCGGTGACGCCGGCTGCCCACACCTGGATATCGCAGTGCACGCTCGTGCCATCGGAGAGGTGGAAGGCGCCGTCTTCGACCGCGTCGACGCCAACGCCGGTGCGCAGCGTCACGCCCATGCGCCGGAGGATCTTTTCCGCCGACTCCGAGGTGCGTGGATCGACGTTGGGCAGGACGCGTTTCGCCATGTCCATCAAGGTGATGTCCAGCTTGCTGGCGGGATCGAGGCCACCGTAACGGTGCATGTCGTTGAACGCGTGGTGCAGCTCGGCCGCCAGTTCCACGCCGGTCGCTCCCGCGCCGACGATGCCGATACTGATGCGCTTGTCCGGATCGCCCGCGGTGCGTAACGCCAGCGCCAGGATCTTGCGACGCAGGTCGATGGCCTGGGCCGGGCTGTCCAGCATGTCGCAATACTCGAGGACGCCAGGCGTGCCGAAATCGTTCACGCGACTGCCGAAGGCGAGCACGAGGGTGTCATAGCTCAGGCTACGCGCCGGCAGGATGATGTCGTCGGTGAGCGGAAAGCGGACTTCGTCCAGTGCAATGGTTTTCGCCACCGGATCGACGCGCTGGAGCGCGCCGGGTTCGAAGCGGTATCCATGCGACTGGGCATGCGCCAGGTAAGGCACCGCTTCTTCGCCATCGCCAAGCAGGCCGACCGCAAGCTCGTGCAGGCGCGGCTTCCAGAAGTGACTGGCGTCCCGGTCGACCAGGGCGACGTCGAGGTCGCCGCGTTTGCCCAATCGCGCTGCCAGTTCGATACCCGCCGCGCCACCACCGACGATCACGACGGTGTGCGCACCGGGTCGCTTTGAAGCCGTCATACCCATCTCCTTCAATCACCTGGCTTCGAGCATACGCATCGATTCGTTGCTTGCTTGCGAAGACTGGCCTTTTCCGGCTAAATCGAACCCATGACGTCAACACGACTGCTCCGACGACGAACGATGCGCTGACGCGACGCCGCGCGCTCATGCGTGCGCCTGTGCCCATCGTTTACGGAGAAGCCCATGTTCCTGTCCCTGGCGTCGCACGTCGACGCCTCGCTCGCCAGCGTGTTCGCCACCCTTGGTCTGCCTGCCTCGTTGGCCCGCGCCCAGCCCTCGACGCGGCCGGACTTCGGCGACTTCCAATGCAATGCCGCGCTCGCCCTGGCGCGCGAACTCGGCAGACCGCCACGAGAGCTGGCCGGTGATATCGCAGGCCTCCTCCGGCAGCGGCCGATGTTTGCGGCGGTGGAGGTTGCGGGGCCGGGTTTCGTCAACCTGACCCTGGCTGGTGCCTTTCTGGCAGCGTCCGCTCGGGCGATGGCCGCTCAGGCAAGCCTCGGCATTCCGGACACCGGCCGGGGGCGCCTGGTCATCCTCGATTTCGGTGGGCCGAACGTGGCCAAACCGCTCCATGTGGGGCACCTGCGCTCGCTGGTCCTCGGCGAAAGCCTGCGTCGCCTCCACGCGGCGCTCGGCTGGCGCACCCTCGGCGATGCGCACCTGGGGGACTGGGGGCTGCAGATGGGCATGCTGAGCTCGGCCATCCGGCATCGCGACCCTTCCCTCATTTTCTTTCACCCAGGCGCAGGCGAGACCTCTCCGGCTAGTGCACCGGTGAGCCTCGACGAACTCGAACGCCTGTATCCCGAAGCGGCCGCGGCCTGCCGCAGCGATCCCGCACGCATGGCCGAGGCGCGCGCCGATACGGCGGCCCTACAGGCAGGCGATCCGGGGCTGCTCGCCTTGTGGCGTGCATTGCGGGAGTTGAGCCTGGCCTCGCAGGTGGCAGACTTCCGCGAGCTCGGCGTCGTGTTCGACGCACTCGATGGCGAGAGCGATGTCCGCAATGCGATCACGCCCCTGGTCGAGCGGCTCCGTGCCAGTGGCGTCGCACGGGAAAGCGACGGTGCCCTGGTCGTGGACGTTGCCACCCCGGACGACGCTTTCGAGGTGCCACCCTTGTTGCTGGCCAAGCGTGATGGCGCCGCGCTCTACGCGACGACCGACCTGGCGACGCTGGAAGCACGTGCGATGCATGAAGGCCTTGCACGCGTGGTGTATGTGGTCGATCAACGGCAGGCCCTGCATTTCGAGCAGGTGTTCCGTGCGGCGGCGAAGGCGGGCATTGCGCCGGGCGTCGAGTTGATCCACGTCGGCTTCGGTACGGTGAACGGTGCCGACGGCCGTCCGTTCAAGACGCGCGATGGCGGCGTCGCCCGGCTCACCGATCTCCTTGAGGATGCCGTAGCAAAGGCCGCCGAGCGTATCGAGGGGTCCGGCTATGGAAGGGAACTGGATGATGCGGGCCGGTTGGAGCTCGCCCGGCGCGTGGGCGTCGGCGCGGTGAAGTTTGCTGACCTGTCCGGCGATCGCTTGTCGGGTTATGTGTTCGATGTCGAGCGGCTGGTGGCTTTTGAAGGGCGTACCGGGCCGTATCTGCAGTACGCGTGTGTGCGCTTGCGGTCGCTGTTGGCGAAAGCGGGCGGTGTCGCTGCAGTTGATGGCATGTCCGTTGTGAATGGCGCCACGGTCGTGGAGCACGGAATACCGCAAGCGGACAGCGAGCGGGCCCTGGTCATCGCCTGCCTGGGGCTGGGTGATGTCGTGGCGGAGTCGGCACGGGTGATGCAGCCGGGGGTGCTTGCCGAGTATGCGTTCGGTCTCGCGCAACGGTTCAGCCGGTTCTATGCGGAGTGCCCGGTGTTGAGTGAAGCCGACCCCGAGGTGCGTACGTCGCGTCTGGGATTTTGTGTGCTGACGTTGGGCGTGCTGGAGAAGGTGTTGTCCCTGCTGGCGATCGACGTCCCCGACAAAATGTAGGAGCCGATTTATCGGCGATCCCGCGGCAGCGGGCCAGGGCGAGGCTAGCACCCATTCGCCGATGAATCGGCTCCTACAGAGAGCCAGGGCGAGGCTAGCACCCATTCGCCGATGAATCGGCTCCTACAGTCAGGATTTTGAGTAGGCTGCGGTGGCGTCCATCACTCGGGCGGAGTAGACGAGCGCGGCGCCGGCGTTGAGGGCGACGGCCACACCGAGGGCTTCGCCGATCTCTTCGCGCGTGGCGCCATGCTTTAGCGCTTCGGCCGTGTGGACGGTGATACAGCCATCGCAACGCGTGGTAACGGAGACGGCCAGGGCGATCAGTTCGCGCGTCTTCGCATTGAGGTGGTTGGTCTTGGCGCCAGCCCCGGACAAGGTCTGGTAACCCTTGATGGTGTCCGGGCTGAGCTTGGCGATTTCACCAATACGGGCGCCCAGTTCGTTGCGATATTCAGGCCAGTCAAGCATGGGATGATCCTCAGGAATGGCCGGCGGCACGGGTTTGCGTCGTCGGTGAGAACATGATGGTCCCGCGCCGTGCGCGGGGAAATACGCGAAACGTTCTAGTTCTGGCTCATCCGTCTCACGGTCGTCTACAGGGGGTTCCATGGCTCTTCCGCGTCCCATTCCCGCGTCGTTCTTCGGCATGGTCCTCGGCCTTGTCGGTCTGGGCTCCAATTGGCGAACCGCGTCGCGCCTGTGGGGGCTGCCGTCGGCGATCGGCGAAAGCATCATGGCCGTGGCCTTCGTCGTCTGCGCGGTGCTCACCCTTGCCTATGCGTACAAGTGGCTCGTGCACAGGGCGGCCGCGATCGAGGAAGCACGCCATCCCGTGCAATGCTGCTTCATCGGTCTGGTGCCATCGTCGGGCGCCCTGATGGGCATCGTGCTGGCGCCGCATGCGCATGGCCTGGCCGTCGCCGCGCTGCTGACCGGTGGCGTGGGACAGGTCGTCTTCGCGCTGTGGCGCTTCGGCGCCATGCTGCAAGGCGATCGCGACATCTCCACGACCACGCCGGTGATCTACCTGCCTTCGGTGGCCGGCAACCTGATCATCGCCGCATCGGCAGGCATCCTCGGCTTCCCATCGTGGGGGATCCTTTTTTTCGGGGTCGGCGTGTTCAGCTGGCTCGCGCTCGAGTCGGTCATCGTCAACCGGCTGCTCAACGCGACGCCTCTGCCGCCGCCCCTGCGACCGACGCTGGGTATCCAGCTCGCGCCGCCGGCCGTGGCCGCCGTCGCCTGGCTGGCGAACACGCAGGGCATGCCGGAGCTCATGGTGCAGGCGGCTTGGGGCTATGGCCTCGTGCAATTGCTGCTGATGATTCGCCTGTTTCCGTGGATTGCAAAGCAACCGTTCGCGTCGAGCTATTGGGCTTTCAGCTTCGGTATCACGGCGCTATCGGGTAGCGCCATGACGATGAGCTTGCGCGGGCTGACCGGTGCGATCGCCGAGCTGGCACCGGTGTTGTTCGTCTTCACCAACGCGGTGATGCTGCTGTTGACCGTCGGCACGATCGTCCGTCTTGCACAGAACAAATTCCTGCCGCCGTCCGTGATTACCGCACCGACGGCGACGTCGTAACAGCGACATCGCAGCAGCCGCGCGATACCGGGCAGATTGTCGCGCCAGAGCGACTTTCCGCATCTTTCGCACGTTGAATTCCTAACCTGTCGGCATCCGGTCACGACCGATGCAAGCAGGCAAGGAGTTCGACGTGTCACACCTCAAACATCTCATCATCGCGGGCGTACTTTGCGCAGCGCCTCTCGGCAGCGCAGTGGGGCAAAGCGTGGAATCACCGTGGATCGTGCATGTCGGCGCGCACGTGGTCGATCCGAAGTCGAACACGGGCGACCTCGCCGGCCTGTCGTCGAGCACCACACGAAGCCTTCGCCCTTCGGTCAGCATGGAGTACCTGCTGACACCGTCGTGGAGCGTCGAACTGCTCGCGGCGCTGCCGTTCCAGCATGACGTTCGCCTCGATGGGCAGCGCGCGGTCGGCGTGAAGCAACTGCCACCCGTGGTCGGCGTGAACTATCACTTCCTCGCCGGGCAGACCGTGTCGCCTTTTCTCGGTGTCGGCGTCAACTACACGCACTTCTTCGATACGAAGGGGCATGACGCCCTGCAGGGAACGAACGTGAGCCTCGGTGACACATGGGGCGTCGCATGGCACGGCGGCGTCGATATCGCATTGAATGCGCGCTGGACGTTCACGGTCGATGCGCGCTGGATCGATATCGATTCCAAGGTGAAGGTGGACGGTGCCCGGGTTGGCACCGCCCACCTCGATCCCTGGGTATATGGGGTGAGCGTCGGTTATCGCTTCTGATCACCGGCGAGGATCGCCTTGGCCGCATCGATGCCGATGATCCACGAACCCGCCAGCATCATCGCGTCCTTGAGGACGAGGCGTCCGGCGCCGGACAGATAGGGGAAACCGTGTTGCGCATCGCCCAGCGCGGGCACCCACGCTTCGGGTGTGGTGAACAGGAAGGACAGCGTCACCAGGGTGGTTCCGAAGGAGAGGAAGGCGCCCAGTAAGCCGAGTTTCTTCGACAGGGGATAGGAGAGCACGAGCAGGGCGATGGTCCATTCGACGATACCCAGGCCGGTGGAGAAGCCGTAGGTGTTGTTCGCGGTCTGCCATTCGCGCTGCTCGGGGACGAGCTGGCCTTCGTGCGTCAGGTGCGCCTTGTACTCGTCCGGATGGTTGTAGAAGAACGACATGACCGGGCTGTTGGCGACGAAGGGTGTGATGCTGTCGGCTTCGAAGGGGACGAACTTCAGCGCGCCGATCCACAGGAAGACGATGGCGATGGCGAGGCGCATGAGGTTCGGGCCGAGCCGCTCGGTGCGGACAAAGGTGGTGAGGGCGTGGCGGGCAGTGGCGTTCATGGGACGAGGTTCTCCGTAAGGGGCGGAGAAAGTGTTGCTCGCCAGACTGAGAGGATGAATACTCATATCACTCAATGAATGGCGCGAACGTCTCATGGATGCCTTGACTCGTGTGCTCGAGCTGGCCCAGGTGCAGGGCACCCTGGATCTTCGTTGCCAACTGGCCGGGGGGTTCAGCCTCGACCATGTCGATGCGGAACCGGGCGAGGCGCCGTTTCACCTGGTGCTTGGCGGTAGCGCGGCGATGGAACTGCCCGGGCATACGGTGGTGATGGAAGCGGGCGACCTGCTCGTGTTACCGCAGGGCACCCGTCATCGCGTGCACGACCTGCGCGGGCGCGATGTCCAGACCGCCGTCTCGCTCGATCACGCCGGTCCCTTCCGCGTCAAACGCAACACGGAAGGCGACACCGACCTCGACCTGCTCTGTGGTCGCTTCACCTTCGCGCCGGACGCGGGCCGCTTGCTCTTCAGCGCCTTGCCCGAGGTCCTGCACATCCGGCTGGGTCGCGAACATGGTATCGACGCGCTGTCCGGCATCGTCACGATGTTTCGCGATGAAGTGGCACGGATGGAACCGGGCGCCCTGGCGGTCGTCACCGCGTTGACCCAGGCGTTGTTCGTTTTCGCAGTGCGCGCCCAGTTGCGCGACGGCGTGATGCCGCCGTCCCTGCTCGGACTGATGGTCGATCCCCGGCTCAGTCGTGCTTTGCTCGCCATGTTGCGCGAGCCCGAGCGCGAGTGGACGGTGGCGTCCCTGGCCGACCAGGCGGCGATGTCGCGCGCCACCTTCGCGCGGCACTTCGAAGCACGCGGCAACGTCGCACCGCATGAAGTGCTGACGCTACTGCGCATGCACCTGGCTGCCGACCTGTTGCGTCGTGGCGAGCTCACGGCAGGCGCGGTGGCCGACCGTGTCGGCTATCGCTCCGAATCAGCGTTCGGCAAGGCATTCGCACGGGTGATGGGGACGACGCCGGCGCGGTTCCGTCGTGACGGTAAAGCGCCGCTGTAACGCAAGGACGCAAGATCCGGATGGTGGGCAAGGGAGCGTCAGCGGAACATCGCTTCATCCCCACCACGGAGCCACGTCATGTCCTTCCGCATCACCGGTATCGATCCGAAGCCCTTCCTGTCGCTGTACGGCCTGGATGAAGCACAGCTCGACAAGCGCGGCGTGATCCGTGTCGTCGCGTCGAACGATACGGGCTATCCCGAGCGCATCGAGCTACGCAACGCGCGCCGCGGCGAAGCTTTGCTCCTGCTCAACCACACGCACCAGCCTGCGCAGTCGCCGTATCGTTCGAGCCACGCCATCTTCATTCGCGAAGGGGCGACCGAGGCCTGCGAGGTGAGCGACGAGGTCCCCGAGGTCCTGCGCACGCGCACGCTTTCGCTCCGCGGATTCGACGAGCGCGAACACATCGCCAGCGCGGTGCTCGTCGAAGGCACCGTGCTGGACGAAGCGATCGAGCGCATGTTCGCCATGTCGTCGGTGCGCTATGCGCACGTCCATTACGCCGCTTACGGTTGCTACGCGGCGCGCATCGATCGCAGCTGACGGTCGTGCTTGCGGGCGGCGAGGCGGGAGATCGTCAGCGCCGTCAGGGCGAGGGCGGTCAATAGCAGGGAGATCACCGGCAGCGTGGCGACGCCGCTGGCCTGGGCCACGCGGCCGCCAAGGAACGAGCCGAGGGCGATGCCGGCAAACAGGCCCGACGAATTGAGGGCGAGGACGAGGCCACGAATCTCCGGCTCCAGCTCGACCACGCGGCGCTGCTGCGAGGGATAGAACACATCCTGCGCCAGTGCCCACACGAGCAGCGGGAGCACCGGCGCCCACCAATAGGCCGGGACGACGGCCAAGGCCAGGAACACCGGCAGCGTCGTGCCCATCGCGGCATAGAGCAGGCGGTTGGCGCCGAAGCGCAAAGCCAGGCGCTGCGCGAGCCAGTTGCCGGCCACGCCAAGGATGCCGAAGCCGAACATGATCGCCGATGCGGTCGCTGTGTCCGCGCCGAAGCGATCGCGAAGCAGGGAGGTGATCAGCGTATAGGTGACGAAGTACGCGGAGACCTGGAAGAAGATCACGGCCAGTCCCGTACCGGTCGCCGGATGGGTCAAGGCCTTCACCAACCGGCGCAGGTCCAGCCGGACGCCGCGCGACTGGTCGTCCACGGTGAGCCAGACGAGCAGGGCGGCCGCACCGGCAAGCACCGCCAGGCCCACGAACACGACACGCCAGCCCAAGGCGGCGGAGGCCGAGATGGCCAGGGGAACCGACAGCACGCTGGCGATGGCGATGCCGCTGAAGACGACGGCCAGCGCGTGGCCCTGCCGCTCGGGCGGAACGATGCCGGCGCCGATCGAGGACGCCATCGGACCGACCACGGTCGCTCCGAGACCGGCCAGCACGCGCGCCGCGAGTAACCAGCCGTAGCTCGGCGCCACGGCGCACAGCACCGAGCCGAGCGCGAGGATCAGCAGACCGCCGATCAGCACGTCGCGTCGCCGCCGATGGCCGATGAAGACCTGGGCCAAGGGCGCGCCGAGGGAGAAGGTCAGGGCGAAGACGGCGACCAGCTCGGCCGCCTGGGCGACGCTCATGCCGCCGCTGACCATCGAGGCCTGGGCACCGACGACGGCCAGGGACGCGCTGCCGAGAGCGAAGTTGCAGATGCTGAGCACGCGCAGCACCAGCGGTGGGGATAAACGGGCCATGGAGGCTCCGCAGCGGTAAGGGAGCGCACTACGTCGGGCCGCGAGACCTATAATCAACGTCGATGCCAGACATACGAGCT
Organism: Luteibacter sp. P1_D3; assembly: GCF_056406135.1. NCBI lineage: Bacteria > Pseudomonadati > Pseudomonadota > Gammaproteobacteria > Lysobacterales > Rhodanobacteraceae > Luteibacter > Luteibacter sp. P1_D3. The sequence goes on from NZ_JBFUAT010000004.1 coordinate 23,596, forward strand.
ATCCATCATATGGATATCACCCGGATCGACCTGAACCTGCTCGCCTCGCTGGACGTGCTGCTCGACGAAGCCAACGTCACGCGGGCGGCCCGCCGCCTCAAGCTCAGCCAGCCTGCGCTGTCCGCCCAGCTCGCACGCCTGCGTGAGCTCTTTGGCGATCCGTTGCTGCTGCCGGCGGAAGGCGGGCGCGGCATGACTTTGACCGCCCGCGCGGTGGGCCTGCGCGATCCGCTGCGGGGCGCGCTCCGTGATCTCGACCGCGTGGTCACCCACGCGCCCGACTTCGATCCCATGCAGAGCAGCCGTGCCTTCCAGATCGCGATGAGCGACAACGGCGTGGCGATCCTCGGTGTCGACCTCGTGGCGTGGGTCGCCGCGCATGCTGGGCCAGGCATCCGCGTCGCCTTCCGGCCGGTGGATCCGGCGCGGATCGGCACGCTGATGGTCAACGGCGATGTGGACCTGCTCATCAGCATCAAGAGCCTCATCCCACCGGCGATGAAAGCCCGCGTATTGCTCGAGGACCGTTACCTCATGGCCCAGCGCAAGGGTCACCCGCGTGGTGCGACGCCGCCGGACCTGGACACCTATTGCGCCTTGCGCCACGTCCTCGTCTCGCTGGACGGCGGTGGCTTCCACGGCTTCATGGACGACTATCTACAGAAGGTCGGTCGCCGTCGCCAGGTGGCCGTGTCCGTGCCGCAGTATCACCTGATGCCCGACATCCTCGAGGCGACCGACTATGTCGGGGTCATGCCATCGCGGCTCGTCCAGCGTTTTGCCGGGCGACTGGATGCTTTCGACCTGCCTGTCCCCACGCACGATATTTCCCTCTACGCCTCGTGGCATCCACGCATGCAGGCCGACGCAGGGCATCGGTGGTTGCGCGAGCGTGTCGCCGCCCTTGCCGGGAAGTCGTCCGCCTAGGGGGTGGCCTGGTCGCGTAGCTGCCAGAACAGCGCCGTGTCGAACGGCGACCAGACCGGCGCACGCACACCGCTTTCCGCGAGGGCGTCGCGTGTCCACTGGTTGCAGGTGACGAACAGGCTGTAGCGACCCTTCGCTTCGTAGAAGGCGTCGTTCACGTCGTATCGGTGGCCGGGGATCCACACGGACGCGCCCGCTTCGTCAGTGGCGACGCTGCGGCGTACATAGGCGACAAGTCGCGCGTAGGCCTCGGGTGTCATGACCAGCCTCACTGCCGACGCATCGTTGCTGGGTGCGGGACCGTACTCCACGTGCATCGCGGCGGTATCGCGTCCGCTGATCGCCTTGAGCGCGGTGCCTGTCGTCAGGTCGCGCCATCGCGGCACGTCGAGGAAAAAGGTTCGGTCGCCCCAGCCCACGGTGACGTACTCATCGGCGTCCGCCTCGCTGCGCTGCGCGTTGTGCACCGGGGAAAACAGCGTCGTCCAGTCCATCAATGGATGCCGCGCGGGCATCGCCAGCCCGGCGTGTACGCCGTTGGTCGTGAGCCATACGGTGACGCCGTCGCTGGCGGGTCGCCAGTCACGATTCACCGGAATGGCGCCGAGAACGATCGCCGAGGCCATGTAGACGAGCGGCGCGAGAATCAGTGCGCCCGCGATCGTCCAGACGAAGCGACGGGCAAGCGAGGGCGCTGTGGTGGGCCGGTCCGACGGGTACTGCCTGAGCATGCTGCACCTCCGGCGTCGACGCGCCTTTGATGGTAAGAGCGTATAACGAGCCATCGAAGACCGCATGAGGCTCGCTGCCATGCCCATCGCCAGTCACGCGGAAGCCGGCGACCCGCCTTGCCCGATCTGCCAGGGCGTGGGTGAGCTGACCTACATCGACGAAGAAGTTGGATGCCAGATCGGCGTCCCTTGCTGGGCCTGCGCCGGACCGGCCGAGGAACACCTCGGCCAGCCCGCATCGGATACGCCCTGGCCCGGTTGATCCGCGCTCAGAGCTTGTAGTTCACGCCGAACATCAGCGTGCGGCCGTAGGTGTCGTATTCGAGCGGCCGGGCGATCTTCAGGTTGTTGGGCAACGAGGCGATTTGCTGCGTCTTCATCGGCGAGTTGCTGAGGTTGTTGACCTGCAGCAGCACCGACAATCCGCTGTACCGGCCTTCGGAAAAGGCATAGCCGAGCTGGAAGTCAGTCTGCTTGTCCGCCAGGACCTTGGTGTAACCGAGCTGGTCGAACAAGGCCACCGCCTCGCCTGTGAACGACGAACGATAGCGCTCGGCAATGCGCACCGACCAGCCGTACTTCTCGTAGTAAAAGGCGAGGTTGGCGACCTTGCGTGACAGGCCGGGCAGGGTGGACGGACTGCCGGGAATGGTCGACACCGCGCTCACCGGCAGGGAACTGTTGGTCAGCGAGAAATTCGCCTGCATGCCGAAGCCATCGAGCGCGTGGGTCAGCAGTCCGCCTTCGAACGATCCTGAAAGCTCCAGGCCTTGCATCCGTCCGCCCGTGCCGTTCTCCGGCCGGGTGAACGAGCCGATGGTGCTGGTCGGGGTGAGCGTCGGCGAGTCGTTGGTGTAGCGCGAGAAGTCGTAGTCGAGCGTCGTCTCGTTGTAGATGTAGTTCAGCAGGTTCTTGTTGAACACCGCGGCTGCAACATAGCTCGCCGTGCCGAAATACTTCTCCCACGAAAGATCCGCACCGACGGCGATATAGGGTTTGAGCTTCGGGTTGCCGCCGCTGCCCGACCAAAGCACCTGGCCCGCAGCGGGACCATCGGTGACCAGCGCAACGTCAGCCGAGGTGGCGACCTTCTCGTCGTCGATACGGCCACGAGCCATGGTCTTGGCAAGGCCGAAGCGTAGGTACTGCTTGTCCGATACTTCGGCGACCAGGTTCAGGCTGGGCAAGACCTTGTTGTAGTTCGTGCCATCGGCGATGCGGCCGACCAGGGCATCGCCATTGGTCTGCAGCGCGTCGGACGACTGGATCGTACGGACGGCCTGCACGCCCATGTTTCCGCGTAGCGGGATGTCGCCGAGCATCGTATCGATGTTCAGCTTGAGGTAGACGACAGGGACCTTCTCGCGCACCGTGTAATTGCGACTCCAGTCACCCTGGGTATTGCGCTCGGTGAGGTAGTACTGACTGTCGAGCGCCTGCAGGACGTCGTAATTGGCGATGGCGGGGATGCCGCCGAAGCCGAGATTCGTGATGCCGCTGAGTGCGCCCGGATCGATCGGCGTAGCGAAGCCAGGCAGGTAGTCGCTCGATGTCGAACCGTTGCCGTTGAGCCAGGCGAAGAGGACATCGGCCTGCTTGGTCTTCTTGCGGTCGGAGTAGTTCACGCCGAAGTTGAAGTCGCTGAAGATCCAGCCCACCGGATGGCTGATTTCCAGGCGGATCGCCTTGATCGTGTCGTGCTGCTTGTCGTATTCCTCGCGGCCGTCGTAGCCGTAGTTATTGGGATCGGTCAGGTTGACCGCCGAGGTGTTGGACCAGTCGGTGCCGGGCGAAAAGTCCGGAAAGCCTTCGTCACGCCGTGTCTGGAAGTCCGTCGACGATGTCGCCTGATCCGGCAGGCCGGCGAACAGGTAAGCGTCGTGCAAGCGCTTCTTCGCACTGGAATACGAGAGATCCGCCGTGGCGTTCCAGCCGTTGCCGAAGTCGTACTGGTTGTTCCAGCCGACCGAAAACAGCTTATCGCGCTCCTTGGTGTACTCGTTCTGCAGCACTGTTTTCAGGCCGTCGATATGGCCCGAGGTGACGATCGGGTAGGGCTGGGACGGTACGGTGCCGATGTTGGAATACGAGACGTTGTCGTACGGGCTGCTCGACCACTGGGCGCCGTTGAGGTAGGTCTTCTGGTCGAACGTGGAGTAGTACAGGTCGAGGGTCGAGTGGTAGTGATCGTCGGGCGCCCACTCGAGGACGGTCATCAGGCCGTTGCGCAGCTGGTTCTCGGACTTGGCGCGTAATTGGGCGCCTTCCTGCGAGAGCACATCGTCGGGCAAGCCGGGCGTGCGTGCCGCGCCCCATTGTCCTTCCGCGCCGTTCGGACCGTTGTTGTTGCTCCACCACCATGCCTGGTACTGCTTTTCCTGCACCGGCGAATCCAGCTGCGCGAAACCCACGGCCAGGCCGAGGGTGTGATCGAAGAACTGGTCGATGTACGAGAAGCTGGCGCGGTGACCGGCGTCGCCGACGCCACTGCCGTGATTCAGGCTGCCGTTGGTCGTGCTTTCACCACGGAGGTTGGCCGCGAGCGTGCGGTTGGCAAGGTCGAGTGGCTTGATCGTGTGCAGGTCCACCGTGCCGGACAGGCCCTGGCCGATCAGGCTGGCGTTCGGTGTCTTGTAGACCGCCGCGCCGCTGATCAGCTCGGACGGATATTGGTCGAAGTCCACGCCGCGGTTCTCACCGATGGTGGCCTGCTCGCGACCGTTCAGCGTGGTGCCGGCGAAGTCGGGCGAAAGGCCGCGGATGGAAATCTGGTTGGCGCGGCCATCCACGCGCTGCGTGGCCAGGCCGGAAAGGCGCGAGAGACTTTCGGCGATGCTGCTATCGGGCAGCTTGCCGATATCCTCCGCCGAGATCGCTTCGATGATGTTGTCGGAGCTCTGCTTCGCCTTCAGGGAGTTCTGGATGCTGCCCTGGATGCCGGTGACGACGACCGCATCGAGATTGCTCACGGCATCCGGATTGGCGGCGCGCTTGTCCTGCTCTTTGGCATTCTTTGCCGGTTTTGTGGACGGCGTCTCACTTTGTGGTGTCGCCGGCGGCGGCGATTGCTCCTGGGCGAATACCTCGCTGCCGGAGAACAGCAGCATCGCCGCGGCGCAAGCGAGGGCCAGGGGGCGGGGCTGGAGAGCGGACACGCTCGTACACGGCGTCATGCGTCGGCGATTCATCGATATCCCTGCGTTGAATGAATAAGCGATGCGCCCCCTGACACACCGGCGGCGAGAATGATCGAAGTGCCACGAATCTGTCATCCTGCGTCGCAGCACGCGTGTACGATCCAATTCGCCACGCCGGCAACACGGGATACTGTGCCCGCCCCTTCGTCTGCCACTCCCGGAGCGCCCCATGTGGGAAGAACTGACCAAGACCGTGCTGCTGATCGTGGCGAGTCTTTTTCCCATTGTGAATCCGCCGGCATCCGCGTTCATGGCGATCAGCATCGTGCCTCATGCCACGGACGCGGAGCGCGCGGACATGGCACGCCGGGTGGCCGTGAACAGCTTTGCGCTCCTGCTTGCATCCCTACTCGTCGGTGCCTATGTGCTCGGCTTCTTCGGCATCTCGATCCCGGTGCTGCGTGTCGCCGGTGGCCTGGTCGTGGCGATGGCCGGCTGGCGCCTGCTCGATGCGCCTGACGATGTCGAGGAAGAGCAGGACAATGAGGCCGCCGCGGTCGATCACCACCACGGGCGGCGCGACCCCACCTTCTACCCGTTGACGCTGCCGCTCACCGTGGGGCCGGGCTCGATCGCGGTCGCGATCGCGCTGGGCACGGGATCGCCTCGCCAGGGGCCCACGATCATCCATTTTGCCGCCGTCTTCATCGCCCTGGTGATCATCACCGCAAGCATTTACCTGTGCATGCGTTATGCCGAACGGATCGAGCGCCGCCTGGGTACGGCGGGCACGCAGGTGGTGATGCGGCTGTTCGCGTTCTTCATATTCTGCATTGGTTTGCAGATCTTGTGGCTCGGCGTGTCTGAGTTGATCGGTTTGGTGTCGGCAGCGCCGGGCGTTGCGCATCCGGCGAGCTGAGCCAATTCCGCCGGCCACTGGTAGGAGCCGATTCATCGGCGATCCCGCGGCAGCGGGCCAGGTTATCGCAAGCACCCATTCGCCGATGAATCGGCTCCCACAGAGAGCCAGGTTATCGCAAGCACCCATTCGCCGATGAATCGGCTCCTACCGAAGCGCTGCCTGCCAGGGCGCGTTCGCGGCGCCAGGCGCACGGGGTGGCGCCGGTGAGGCGTTTGAAGATGGTGGTGAAGTGGGCTTGCGTGCGAAAGCCGGTGTCGCCGGCCACATCCACGACGGGCCGTTCCGAGGATGCCAGCAAAGCCTTTGCATGCTCGATGCGCGCGCGCAGGATGTAGTGATGCGGCCGCTGCCCGGTGGCTATGCGGAAGCGAGCGGCGAAATGCATGGGTGAAAGTCCCGCGGCCGCCGCGATGGCCGCGAGGCTGATCGGATCACCGAGGTGCTCGTGGATGTACGCATCCACGCGTTGCATGCGCCAGCGCGGTATCGCCAGCTTCACCGGATCGAGCGACGTGACGGCGGGTTCGCTGGCGAGCTGAAAGAGGCGACTGAGCACCGCGGTGGCAAAATGCCCGGCCGTTCCCGGTATGCACGATCCCGCGTTGGCGGCGAGGAGGGCGAAGGCGAGCTGTTCGATCGCGCCGTCACGGTACATGCCGGCGAAGCCCTGTCCATCGAGCAGCGCGACGCAGTCCATCGCCCTGGCGGCATCGTGGACGAAGGGCACGGGCAGGTACCACTGGAGGGTGTCGCCGGGGCCATCGAGCGACATCGTCAGCGCCTGTCCCGGCAGGCTGACGTGCACACTTCCCGCGGCCAGCGCGCCACTGACAAGGGGCTGCCCGTCTGCATGCAGCCGCATCGAGGTCGCGCTCAGGAAGACGCGCACCACATAGTGATCCTGCGGGGTGACCGCCGTCTGTGTGCCCGGGCCCCGCCGATCGATCCAGCGGGTGGCCACCACGTCCGATGCGGTCCGGGCGAGGGTGGGTGGAACATGCCAGGAGGCTTCGAGGTGAACAGCGGTCGTGGTCAGGTCACGAGTGTGCGCGTATGAGGTCTCGTCCAGGCGCACGTTGCCGTCCTCCGCTTTGGGACCCACCGGTCTCACGTATGGATAAGACGTTACGCCTGTCGCGTCCCACGGTGAGCCGAAAATTTACTTAGGACAAAAGGACGGTATAGGACGAATGGCGAGGCATGCCTTCCGTTCGAATCGGATAACGGTCATGCGTATCCGAAAGACCGTTGTCGCCCTGAACGACACCATGGAGGGAAGGGGAGCCAACGTATCCTGCGTCGGCGTCTGCCCGGGCATGGGGAGTTCCGCGATGAGAAAGGTGATTCTGTGGGGTGTCGCCCTCGGCGGCGCGCTGGCCTTCGGCTGTGCGACGCAGGCCCAGCAGGGGCCCATGGTCGATATCGGAAACCGGCACGGCAATCTGCGCCAGGCCCAGGAAAACATCGTGCAGGCGTGGCACCTGGTGAGCAACGCCCAGGAGATGAACGACTCTCGTCTCGGCGGACATGCGGCAAACGCGAAGCGACTTCTCGAACAGGCCAACGATGAGCTGCGCCTGGCCGCGGACGTCGCCAACGAGAACGAGCGGCGTTGAACGGATGACCAGGCGAAGGCCCTTCCGCGCGGTCGCCCTGGCCGCGCTGGCCTGTTTTGCCGGCACGGCGTGGGCCGATCCGCCGTCGGACGATCTGCGCCCGCCGCATGCGTTCACCTACGACGCCAACGGGGTGACCACGGTGACCCTGGTGGCCGCGCGATCGAAGATCCTGGTCGGCAACACGCCTTACACCTCGCTGGTCTTCAACGACGACTACGATGCACCACTGATTCGCACGCGTCCCGGCGGAACGATCCGGCTCACGCTCGACAATCGCATGGATGAGATGACCAACCTGCATTTCCATGGCATGCAGGTGTCGCCGCTCGACGATGGCGACAGTATCTTCCGCACCACCGGTCCGCACGAGAAGGGGCAGTATGTCCTGCGCCTGCCCGACGATCATTCGCCGGGGCCGTACTGGTACCACAGCCATTTCCACGATGGCGCCGAGCACCAGGTATCCGGTGGACTCGCCGGACCGATCCTGGTCGACGGCCTCACCGACCAGTTCCCGGAACTGAAAGCCGTGCGCGAGCGCGCGCTGGTCCTGCGCAACTTCCAGAAGACCTTCACCGGATCGTTGGCCAGCGAAATCGTCACCGGCGCGCCGTCCATCCGCACGATCAACGGCCAGTTCCAGCCGACCATCCGCATCCGTCCCGGCGAGACCCAGCTCTGGCATCTGTTCAACATCGCCGCGAACCAGTACTTCCGCATCCGCATCGACGGCGTGCACATGCAGGTGATCTCCCAGGACGCCGACACCGTGGTCAAGCCGGTCGGTGTCGAGGAGATGCTTATCGGCCCGTCGGCGCGGGTGAGCATCCTGGTGACCGGTCCCGCCCCCGGCTCCTATCCGCTGAAGCTGGGGTCGGCCAATACCGGTCCCGCCGGCGATACGTATGCCGGTGCTGTGCTGGGCACGCTCGTCTCGTCAGGCGAGCCGATGAAGACGGTCACGATCACTAGCCCTTATCCGGTCGTCGCCGACCTGCGCAAGGTCACGCCGGCGCACCGGCGACGCTTCGTCTTCCAGGATTCCGATTCCGATCCCAATGCCTTCTTCATCAACGGCCGGCAGTTCGACATCGGCCGCGTGGACACCACCGTGAAGCTGGGCGATGTCGAGGAGTGGACCCTGGTCAACCCGAGTCAGGAACTGCATCAGTTCCACATCCACCAGCTCGATTTCCAGGTGACGAAGATCAACGGCAAGGACGTCGACTTCATCGGCTATCGCGACAACGTGTTCATTCCCGCGCTGGGCTCGACCACGGTACTGATTCCCTTCACCGACCCGGTGATCCTGGGCAAATTCGTCTATCACTGTCACATCATGGAGCATGAAGACGGCGGCATGATGCAGGTCATCCAGGTCGTGCGTCCCGAGGAATACGAGCAGGCGGTCAAGCTCGAGCCGCTGGGCGGCATCTACGGTGACAACCAGATGTGCGTCTACCTGCGGAACACCGGTGGGAACCCGCTCACGCCGTCGGCGAACGCGAGCCGTCCGCTCGGCTCGATGCCCGAGAGAAAGCCGTGAACCGGCGCGCCGCCTGCACGGGAATCCTCGCCGCCCTCGCACTCGTGGGCCCCGCGCAGGCCAGTAACGGCCGTTATCCCGGCCTCGGCATGGATTACAGCACGGCGATCCAGTACGACTTCAGCAGCCTCGATGTCCCACACCAGCCACATACGGTCACCACCAACGGCTACTTCGATATCACGACGGCGGTGCATTTCCGCCTGACCACGATCGACGAGGTCTGGGTGGGGACCGAGATCAGTCCGGTCACCGATACGCGTCCCGGCGAGCGTCGCTGGCTCGGTGGCACCGGCCTGAACATCACGGATGTGAACTGGTATCACCAGGGCTATGTCTCGTCGTTTCGCCTGGGCAAGTTCGACGTGCCGTTCGGTCGCGCGCAGGATGCAGCGCCCGGCCTTTACACGTCGGACTTCGTCGCGCCTTACGCGCTGGGTGGCATGAACGGTGGGACGTACGAGTACCGCTTTTACACGGACAACTGGGGCACCATCGCGCCGAGCCTCAGCGCGTACGCAGCCGATACGTCCGTGCTCAGTCGTTCCTTCCTGCGCCCGTCGCAGCAGGCGCGTCGCGCCGGCGGCGGTGCGACCAATACCGGCAAGCTCAACAACGCCGCGGTCGTGGTCAACTGGCGTTCGCCCGCCGCCATTCCGTTCCTCGAAGTGCAGGTGGGTTACATGAGCAATCACAAGGGCGATGTCTCCGCCGCATCGCCCACCGCGGCCAACGAACAGATGCGCGCCGCCTCCGTGCGCTACATGATCCCCTTCGTGGCGACGACCGAGCTCGGCCCGACGCTCGCCGGTCGCTACATGGACCTGGTGCCCTTCGTCGAATACGTGAAAGTGCACAACGAGAACGGCGTGCCGGGCTTCGATACCAGGTACCTGACGACCTCGCTCACCCTCGATGCCGGCCGCTTCGCCTATGGCCTGACGCATACGAACAAGAAAATCTCGCCCAGCGGCGGGCCGGACAGCAATGAGTATCTCACCGAGGCGAGCATGGTCTACCACGTGACCGGCCTGGTCGACGTCGCCCTGTCGGGCGGAAGGTCACGTCAGGGTGGCCAGACGTCGGGCTTGCTCGGTGTGTCGATCACACTGAATGGATCGTTCTGATGCGCCGTCTTGCGATCCTGTTCGCTGCGCTCGGGTGGTTGCCGATATCGAGCCACGGGACCGGTCCGGTCGTCGGTGGGCCTTTCCAGTTGACCGACCAGGATGGCCATGCCGTGACACAGGCATCGTTCGCCGGGCGGCCGCTGCTTCTCTACTTTGGCTACACCTCGTGCCCGGACGTGTGCCCGGTGGACCTGACGAAAATGGTAAAGATTGCCGCGGCCGTACACCAGGCCAGCGGCAAGGCGGTCACGCCGGTCTTCGTCACCATCGACCCGGAACGGGACACGCCTTCGCGGTTGCAAGCCTATGTCAGGGCCTTCGGCAAGGACGTCGTCGGCTTGACAGGCACGAAGGCGCAGATCGACGCGGTCACCGAGGAGTACCACGTCTATGCCAAGAAAGTGCCGGTCGATGGCGGATACCTTATGGACCATTCGACGGTGCTGTTCCTCGTCGGCGCCAACGGCGTCTACCTCGACCACTATGGACGAAAGCTACCCGAGGAGGATGTGGCCCGGCGTGTCGTCACCGCACTGCAGGCCTCAGGCACCTGAGGCCACGCAATGTCCACTCGCATCGGTACGAAGGTTTCATTGTTAGTCCCAGAACGCCTGCACGATCCGGTCGTTCGGCCCGAGGATCAGGGTCAAACGGTTCGGATCGGTGTCCAGCGTCCGGATGCCGTCGTTTTCGTGCAGCACACGGGTGCTGGCTGGAAGGTCTTCCTCACGTACCGCATCCTTGCCACCGGCCGAGCCTCCCTTGGGTACATAGGTCTTGCCTACGCAACCGGAGCAATCCACCTCGCGCCCCTGTGCTTCGGCATAGCCCGGAAGCTGCGCGAGCTTCACCGTGTTTGTCGCGCTGCGCACGCGGATGCCTTTGTAGGGATGCCCCGGTTCGATCACGAAGATGGCTTCCATGGGCCCGAACTTGGTCGCGTTGGACGCATCGTCCGGGGCACGGGCGACGAAGAGCAGGTCGAGCATGCCGTCGGCCGAGGGGCCTCGCGAGATGGCAACGAGCTGCGGGTCGCTCCAGTTCTCGGTGCTGCTCAGGCCGCGGACGCGGACGATATCGAGCTCGGGGGCGTGACGGCTGCGCATCAGTTCGACGCTGCTGACCTTGAATACGGGTTTGACCGCCTCGTCGGCGGCCTCCTGCTCGGTCATCGGCGATTCGGTGGAAGGTGGAGGGGCTCCTTTCGACGTCTCGGCGCTGGCACTCTGGCCGAGGGCCCGGCCGTGCGGTGCCAGCCAGAGGCCACTCACGGCGATTAAAAGCACGAGCTGAGTCTTTGCATTCATGACGCGCTCCTCACCAGCATGTCGTCGTCGAGGACTGTCTCGAGCCGGTCCAGCGCGTCGAGGATCAGGTCCGTGGGTACCTTCTGAACCAGGTCGCAGAACGCGGTCCGGGTCGTGGCGAAGCTGCCGTTCTCGGTCAGCTTGTTGATCGGCGATCCACCGCCGCAGACGGAGAAATACGCACACTCGGCCCGGCAGGCGGCGACGCCGGCAGCAATATCGCGATGCATGGCACGCATGGCCTCACTCCGGCGCATGTCGTCGAGCGAGTCGGTGTGGATGTTGCCGACGATGAAGTCGCCGTAGTCGGCGTTCTTCAGTCCCAGCAGCTCGGGCGAGAAGCTCGATACGTCGCCGTGGCAGTCGACGTTGATCATGCCGAAGGGCTGCACCTGCGAGTTATCGCAGGCGGCTTCGTCAGGCCGCAGGATGCGCGTGAGCATGCTGTCGATCTCACGCAGGAAGCGGATGCCCGCGGTCTCCCGCGATTTTCGCCAGAAGTGACCGAGGAACTGGCGAAAGCGGGCTTCCGCGCCGCCATCGGCGAACAGTTCGGAGACGTGGTCGCCTTCGGACTCCTCGACGTTGAAGCACACGTCGGTGATCCCGGTGTCCCGATAGAACGCGAGCATCTCGTCCGGTGCCTGCAGTGCCCGGGTCGACAGCACCGAAATCACGTGGAAGGGAATGTCTTCGGCTATCAGGCAGCGGATACCGGCAACAGTCTTGTCGAAGGTCCCACGGCCGTGCCGGGTCACGCGATTGGCGTCGTGGATCTCACGGGGGCCGTCGATGCTCACGCCGATGCCTACCTCCCAGCGGCGGAAGAGGGCGCACCAGGTGGCATCGATCAGCATGCCGTTGGTCTGGATGGCGTGGCGCACCTCGATACCGGGCGGGGTCAGCGAGGCGATAAGGGAAAAGGCCTCTTCGTAGTACGCCACGGGCATTACCAGCGGCTCCCCGGCATGCCAGATCACGGTGAGCCAGGGATGGGACCAGCCTGAGTCGAACACGGCGGTAAACACCGCGCGCACCGTTTCCAGCGACATCTTCGAGGCGTCGCTGCGGCTTGGCAGATAGCAGTAGCGACACGCGATGTTGCAGAACGGCGTGGGCTGCAAAACCACGGTATCGACGCACGGGCGACCCGGTTCCTCGCGCATGGCCGCCAGGCTCACCAGTTGTGCCAGAAATTGTGCCAGCCGCCATTGCCCCAGTTATGCCAGCCGTTACCCCAGTTGTGCCACCCGTTGCCCCAGTTCCGCCAGCCACCGTTTCGCCAGCCGCCATTGCGCCAGCCGAAGCCGCCGAAGTTCATCCAGGCGAGAAGCGGATAGGCGGTGCCGCGCACCGGACTCGTGTCCGCGGCTTGTCCGGCGACGCCTTCGCGAATGGCGGCGAGGCGATCGGCCACGTTGAGCGTGACATCGTCGGGATCCGAGGCGACGCGCGAGGCCGGCAGGACGGTCGCCTGCGCCGATCCGAGCAGGGTGGAGGCGCCAAGGATGCCGGCGGGAAGCAGCACGGCGAGGGCTCGGCGGGTACGGTTCCAGTCGGACATGGGAAACTCCATGGCGGATGAGCGGACGTCCTGCAGACGTTAGGCATTCGCCGCGCGGGGAGCATGCGTAGAACTACGTACTACGAAACGGGGATAATGGCGGCATGACTGCGGATCTTTTCGCCGATAGCCCCGCCATCGAGCGTCGTAACGAATCCCTCGGCCCTGGCGCGATGGTGCTGCGCGCGTTCGCGCTGGGCGACGGTGGCCGATTGGTCGAGGCGATCCACGCTCTGGCAGCGGTCTCGCCGTTCCGGCACCTGGTGACGCCCGGTGGGCACACCATGAGCGTGGCGATGACCAATTGCGGCACCGTTGGCTGGGTGAGCGATCGGCGCGGTTACCGTTACGCCGCGATCGACCCCGAAACCGGCCAGCCCTGGCCAGCGATGCCCGACCTGTTCATGCGCCTGGCCGCGGATGCCGCTGCCGAGGCCGGTTTCCCCGGCTTCGTGCCGGATGCCTGCCTGGTCAACCGCTACGACACCGGCTCGCGACTGACCATGCACCAGGACCGCAACGAAAGGCGGGATTCCGAGCCCATCGTGTCCGTGTCCCTGGGCGTGCCCGCCGTGTTCCAGTTCGGCGGGCAGGGCAAGGGCGTCACACCACTGAAGATTCCCCTGGTCCACGGCGATGTAGTCGTCTGGGGCGGTCCGTCGCGCATGAACTACCACGGCGTGATGCCGTTGAAGGCGTCTCATCATCCACTGACCGGCATGCTTCGCCTGAACCTCACCTTCCGTACGGCACGCTAGCGGAGAGCGTAGACTCGGCCGGTGCGAAACGAATCCCATCACCCCCAAGGGGCAGGATATAGAGCTGTTCAGGCGCGCACGACTTCATGACGCTCCGGGTCCGGAGCGTGAGCCCGCACTGCGGGCGGAACTTTTTAACGCAGACCAGATGGAAGCGCACGGGCTGGTGCTCGCGAGGCGTCACGACGTGGCCACGCGACCCTCGGCGGACTGGCTGCTGCCCAGGCTGGCCGATAACGAACGGGTCATCCTCGAGGCTTGCCGTGCGCTGATGGCGGCAAGCCGGCGAGGTGCCGGCACGACGCCGGCCGGGGAGTGGTTGCTCGACAACCTCTACCTGATCGAAGAACACATCCGTATCGCCAACAAGGACTTCCCCAAGGGCTACAGCCGCGAGCTGGTGCAACTGGAAGACGGGCCGTCGCGTGGCTTGCCACGCGTGTACGACATCGCCCTCGAAGTGATCTCGCACGGCGACGGTCGCATCGATGCCGCCGGACTGGCGCGATTCCTCCAGGCCTATCAGTCCATTGTGCCGTTGAAGCTGGGCGAGCTATGGGCGATACCGATCATGCTGCGCCTCGCGCTGATCGAGAACCTTCGGCGCATCGCCGCGCGCGTGATGCTCGACAAGGCCAGGCGTCGTCGCGCGACACGGTGGGCCGACGCGATGACGCGAATGGCGGCGGAGGATCCGAAGAACGTGGTGCTGGTCGTCGCCGACATGGCCCGCTCTTCGCCGGTGATGAGTGCGCCTTTCGTCGCCGAACTGGTGCGCCGCCTGCAGGGGCAGGGTCCCGCGCTCGCCATGCCGCTGGGCTGGATCGAGCAGCGCCTTGCCGAATCCGGCCGAAGTATCGACTACCTCGTGCAGATGGAGTCGCAGCAGCAGGCCGCGCATCAGGTCTCCGTCGGTAACAGCATCGGCAGCCTGCGCGCGCTGGTCACCGTCGACTGGCGTGACTTCGTCGAACACGCCAGCCTGGTCGAAGCCTGCCTGCGCGAAGATCCTGCGGGGATTTATCCGGCGATGGACTTCGCCAGCCGCGATCGCTATCGGCATGCCGTCGAGCGTCTCGCGCGCGCCGGGCAACTGGGCGAAGTGGCTACCGCACGCGCCGCCCTCGCCGCGAGCTGCCCGGAGCCTGGGGAACCCAGGGACGGCGCGATCACGCACATCGGCTATCACCTGGTCGGCCCGGGTTTGCCTGCGCTCGAGCGCCGCCTACGCACACGGCGATCGTTCCCCTCCCGTTGCCGTCGTATGTTCGACCGGGCGCCTTTCGCGTTTTCATTCAGCGCGTTCCTGCTGGTTCTAGCCGGCCTGACCACTGGTCTGGCCGAAAGCGCGACGCTCGCTCCTGCGTCGGGCTGGGCCCGGGCAGCGCTGGCTTTCGGCGCCCTGATCGTGGCCAGCCAGCTGACCCTGAGCCTGCTCAACCTGGTCGCTGTATTGGTCACCAGGCCCGATCACCTGCCGCGCATGGATTACGCCAAAGGCATCCCGGCGGAAGCACGAACCATGGTGGCGGTGCCGACCCTGCTCGGCAGTACGGACGATGTGGACGACGTGGCCGAAGCGCTCGAAGTGCGCTTCCTCGCCAATCGCGACGAGGCGCTGCACTTTGCGCTGCTCACCGATTTCATGGACGCGGACGCGGCGTCAGAGCCGGGCGATGCGGCGATCCTGGCGCGTGCGAGCGAACGCATCGATGCGCTCAACGCGAAATATCCCTCGCCGGCCACCGATCGCTTCTACCTGTTCCATCGTCCGCGCGAGTGGAGCGAGACCGAACGGCGCTGGATCGGTGCGGATCGCAAGCGCGGTAAGCTCGCGGCGTTGAACGGCTTGCTTCGGGGCGAGGGCGCGGAACGCTTTGCACTGGTCGTCGGCCGTATCGGCAGCCTGCCGCCGGTGCGCTATGTCATCACGCTGGACACCGATACGCAGTTGCCGCGCGATACGGCGCACTTGTTGGTCGCCGCGATGGATCATCCGTTGAATCGTCCGGTGTTCGACGAGGCGCGAGGCCTGGTGGTGGCGGGCTACGGCATCATGCAGCCGCGCGTCGGCATCGGCCTGCCGGCGCAGGCGCGTTCGGACTATGCGCGCCTCTACGGTGCCGATGCTGGCATCGATCCGTATACCCGCGCCGTGTCCGATGTGTACCAGGATCTCTTCCACGAAGGGTCGTTCATCGGCAAGGGTATCTATGACGTCGATGCGTTCGAACATGCGCTGGCCGGCCGCCTGCGCGACGAACGCGTGCTCAGCCACGACCTGATCGAAGGCTGTTTCGCACGCACGGCGCTGCTCACCGATGTGCTCGTGTTCGAGGAAAATCCCGAACGCTATGTGGACGACAGCATCCGGCGGCATCGCTGGATGCGCGGCGACTGGCAGCTTCTGCCCTGGCTCTTGCCCACGGTGCCGACGCGCGACGGCTGGCGGCGCAACGACCTCAGTCCGTTGTCGCGCTGGAAGATCTTCGACAACTTGCGGCGCAGTGTCGTCGCCCCCGCCGCGCTCGCCTTGCTGGTGGCCGGTTGGTTGTGGGTCGACCCGGTCCTGACCTGGACGCTCGCCGTGTTGTCGATGGCCTTCGTGCCGGTGCTGTTGCAGGCTCTCATGGAAGCCGCGCGCAAGCCGCGCGATATCGGCTGGCGACAGCATGCACAGGCCTCGCTCGTCGCGACCGTGCAGCATGCGATACGGTTGGTATTTTCGATGGCCTGGTTGCCCCACGAAGCCTGGGTCGGCATCGACGCGATCGCCCGTTCGCTGTGGCGCATCGTGTTCAGTCATCGTCATCTGCTGCAGTGGCGCTCATCCAGCGAAGTCGAGCGGAGTGGGCGGGGTAAACATGGCGTGCCCTGGCGTGCGCTCTGGGCCGGCCCTGCCGTGGCGATCGTGCTGTGCATCCTGCTCGCGATCGACCGGCCGATGGTGCTCGCCATCGCCCTCCCGGTGCTCTTCCTCTGGTTCGTGTCGCCTGTATTCGCCTGGTGGGTGAGCCGTCCCGATATCAGCCAGGTATTCGTGCCGAGCACGGCGGACCGAAGCTTCCTTCGCCAACTGGCCCGTCGCACCTGGGCATTCTTCGAGACCTACATTGGGCCGGACGACCACTGGCTGGCACCGGACAATGTCCAGATGGCGCCCGAGCTTCGTGTTGCGCGGCGCACGTCGCCTACGAACATGGGCTTGGGTCTGCTGGCGAGCGTGGCCGCCTACGACTTCGGCTACCTCGGTCTCGGCGGCGTCATCACGCGCACCGCCGCCACCCTGGCAACGATGCATTCTCTCGAGCGCTATCGCGGACATTTCTACAATTGGTACGACACTCAAACGCTCGCGCCATTGCGTCCGCTATACGTGTCCAGTGTGGACAGCGGCAATCTCGCCGGCCATCTGCTGACGCTGCAGCGCGGCTTGCTGGCGATGCCGGACGAACCCGTTTTCCGGGCGGCAACGATCGAGGGCCTGCGCGATACGCTCGGCGTCCTGATCGAGCACGTCGACAGCGGTGACCGCGCAGGCCTGGTGGCCTGGTCCAGCGAGTTGCTAGCCACGATGGATTCGCCACCTCGTTCCACGGATGCCGTGCTCGCTTTCGCCACCCGCCAGTCCGATCGGCTGCATGAGGTGACGCCGCCACTCGCGCGCGAAGCCTCCGACGATGCGGTTTTCTGGCTCGCGCTGCTCACGGCCCAGTGTGACGACCTGAAGTCGGAGGCGACGCAGTGGCAGGGCAGTGCAGGGCAGGCGGATGGCATTCCCACCCTGCGGCAGATCGGCAGCGCCACCGCTATCGCCCGCATCGATGCGCTCGTTCGTCTCGCCGCGCTGGCAGGGGAACTGGCCGAGATGGATCACGGTTTCCTTTACGACGACAACCGGCATCTGATGTCGATCGGCTACGACATCGAGCGCCGCATGCTCGATGCCTCGTTCTACGATCTGCTGGCTTCCGAGGCGCGATTGACCACCTTCGTCGCCATCGCGCAGGGCCAGATTCCGCAGGAAAGCTGGTTCTCACTCGGTCGCCTGCTGACCACCACGGGGGGATCACCCGTGCTGCTGTCGTGGACGGGCTCGATGTTCGAGTACCTGATGCCGATGCTGGTGATGCCGACCTACGAAGGAAGTCTGCTCGACCAGACCTGTCGTGCTGCCGTGGCCAGGCAGATCGAATACGGTAAGCAGCGCGGCTTGCCGTGGGGTGTATCGGAGTCCGGATACAACGCCGTCGATGCGCACCTGACGTATCAATACCGCGCCTTCGGCGTGCCCGGGCTCGGGCTCAAGCGTGGCCTGGGCGACGATCTAGTGGTCGCGCCGTATGCGACCGTGCTTGCGCTGATGGTCGCGCCGGCTGCCGCCACCAGCAACCTGCGCCGACTCACGGAAGCCGGGCTGGCCGGTCGCTTTGGTCTGTACGAAGCGGTCGACTACACACCGTCGCGCGTGCCGCCAGGACAGGATGCCGTGGTGGTGCAATCGTTCATGGCTCATCACCAGGGCATGTCGCTGCTGTCGATCGACCACCTGCTGCTCGGCCAGCCCATGCAACGGCGCTTCGAGTCGGACCCGCATGTCATGGCCACGACGCTGCTGTTGCAGGAGCGCGTGCCGCGTAGTGCGTCGGAGTACCTGCATACGGCCGGGCTGGGTGACGATGCGACCGCACCGTCGACACCGGAGGCGCGCCTGCGCCTGTTCACCGACCCGGACCGCCCGCGCCCTGCTGTCCAGCTGCTCTCCAATGGTCGCTATCACGTCATGGTGAGCAGTGCCGGCGGCGGGTACAGTCGTCGCGACGCCATGGCAGTGACCCGCTGGCGCGAAGACATCACGCGCGATAACCACGGCATGTTCTGCTACCTGCGCGATCCGGAGTCCGGCGATGTGTGGAGCACGGCCTACCAGCCTGTCGCGCGCCGTACGGAGCTGTTCGAAGCGATCTTCTCCGAATCCCGGGCGGAGTTCCGTGTGCGCCAACGTGGCTTCGAGACGCACACCGAAATCGTGGTGTCGCCCGAGGACGATATCGAGTTGCGCCGCACCCGTGTCACCAACCGCGGGCGCACACGACGCACCATCGAGCTGACCAGTTACGCCGAAGTCGTGCTGACCGATCCGAACGGCGACATGGCGCATCCCGCTTTCAGCAAACTCTTCGTCACCACGGAGATCGTGGCTTCGATGCAGGCGCTGCTGTGCGCCCGCCGCCCGCGCTCGGCCGACGAGCAGCCGCCGTGGATGTGCCACCTGGTCGCCGTACACGATGCCGACGTGGATGCGATTTCCTATGAAACCGATCGCTCCCGTTTTCTCGGGCGCGGACGCAGCACGGCCCAACCGGAGGCGCTCGATGCCGGCATCGAGTCATTGTCGAATACGGCAGGCGCGGTGCTCGATCCCATCGTGGCAATACGGGTTCGCATCACGCTGGATCCGGAACAGACGGCGACGCTGGACTTCGTGACCGGCGTGGCGGACAACCGCGACGGCTGCATGCGCCTGATCGAAAAGTACCGCGATCGCCATCTGTCCGATCGCGTGTTCGATCTTGCATGGACGCACAGCCAGGTGTCCCTGCGCCAGGCCAACAACACACTGGCGGATGCCCAGCTCTACGAGCATATGGCCACGTCGGTCGTCTATCCGAACCTCGCCCTGCGTGCCGAACCCACGCTCATCGCGGCGAACACGCGTGGGCAATCGGGACTGTGGGGACAGGCCGTCTCCGGCGACCTGCCGATCGTGTTGCTGCGCATCGGCGATATCGCGCGCCTCGACGTGGCGCGCGACCTGGTCCGTGCGGCGGCCTACTGGCGGCTGCGCGGCCTCGCGGTGGATCTGGTCATCTGGAACGAGGACAGCACCGGTTACCGGCAGGTGCTGCATGACGCACTCACCGGGTTGCTGGCGTCCGGTACGGAATCGAACCTGCTCGACCGTCCGGGTGGCGTCTTCATCCGCGCCGCGCAGCCGCTCTCCTACGAGGATCGGTTGGTGATGGAGGCCAGTGCGCGCATCGTCGTGGTCGACAGCCTGGGCTCGCTTGCCGAGCAGATGGAGCGTCATCGCCTGGAGTCGCGTCCGCCCGCCGCGGAACCGGCGGCGTGGCCGCGCCTGCCGCGCCCCGCGATGGCCGCTGCGAAGCCACCGACCGGCGCCTTCTCGGCCGACGGGAGCGAATACGTCATCGTGCTCGAGCCGGGCGCCGAGACGCCCGCACCCTGGTGCAATGTGCTGGCGAACCCGTCCTTCGGCAGCGTCGTTTCCGAAAGCGGCGGCGGCTATACCTGGGCTGAGAATGCGCACGGTTGTCGCCTGACGCCGTGGCAGAACGACCCGGTCGAGGACGCCAGCGGCGAAGCCCTCTACCTGCGCGACGAGGCCACGGGTCGTGCCTGGTCGCCGACGCCGTTGCCCATGCGCGGCAGCGGCACGTACACGACACGGCATGGCTTCGGCTACAGCATCTTCGAGCACGAGGATGACGGCGTGCACTCGCGCATGGAAACCTTCGTTGCGCTGGATGCGCCGGTAAAGTTCCAGGTCGTCACCCTGACCAACAAGGGCAGTGAGGCGCGCCGCCTTTCGCTGACGGCCTACGTGGAGTGGCTGCTGGGCGATGTCCGCGAAAAGAGCGCCATGCACGTGGTCACCGAAGTAGACCCGAGCACCGGCGCGCTGTTTGCCCGCAATGCCTACAACAGCGACTTCCCGGGCCGCGTCGCGTTCTTCGACGTAAACGACCGCGAACGTTCGGTCGGCGGCGACCGTACCGAGTTCCTCGGTCGCAATGGCCGGATGGATTCACCGCTGGCGATGCGTCGCCACGCCTGGAGCAACCGTGTCGGCGCCGGCCTGGATCCCTGCGGTGCGTTGCGTGTCGTCTTCCAGCTGGAACCGGGCGAATCGCGCGAGGTGGTCGTCCGCCTGGGCATGGGGGGCAACGAAGGTGAGGCGCGCAACCTGGTGCAGCGCTTCCGTCAGGACGGCGCGGCCGCGAAGGCGCTGGATGGGGTCCGCTCGCACTGGCGCGACGTTCTCGGTGTGGTGCAGGCCAGGACGCCGGAGCCGGCGATGGACACCATGGCCAACGGTTGGCTCCTGTACCAGACGATCGCCAGTCGCCTGTGGGCGCGTAGCGGCTACTACCAGTCCGGCGGTGCCGTCGGGTTCCGCGACCAGTTGCAGGATTCCATGGCCACGCAACATGCGGCACCGGCCATGGCGCGGGCACAGCTGTTGCTCTGCGCGGCGCACCAGTTTGTCGAAGGCGATGTGCTGCACTGGTGGCACCCGCCGATCGAGCGTGGTGTGCGTACGGGTTGCTCGGACGATTACCTGTGGCTACCACTTGCGACCAGCCGCTATGTGCATGCGAGCATGGACACCGGCGTGCTGGACGAATCGATCGAGTATCTCGAAGGCCGTCCGTTGCGACCCGGGGAAGAGTCCTACTACGACCTGCCGCGTCCCTCGGGGATCCGCGCGAGCCTCTACGACCACTGCGTCCGGGCCATCGAACATTCCATGCCGMGTGGTCGCTACGGCCTGCCGCTCATGGGTAGCGGTGACTGGAACGACGGCATGAACAAGGTGGGCGAGGAGGGCCGCGGCGAGAGTGTATGGCTCGGCTTCTTCCTGGTCCACGTGCTGCGGGAGTTCTCGGTGACGGCGCGTTCGCGTGGCGATGTCGCGTTCGCTGAGCGCTGCACGGCCGAGGTGGCCAAGCTCGCCGTCGCGCTGGAAACCCACGCCTGGGATGGCAACTGGTACCGGCGTGCCTGGTTCGACAACGGGACGCCGCTGGGTTCGTCGAGCAACGACGAGTGCCGGATCGATGCGATCGCGCAAAGCTGGTCGGTGCTCTCGGACGTCGCCGGCGACGAACGCCGGACGCAGGCCATGGCGTCGCTGGACAGTCATCTGGTGCAGGAAGACGCCGGCCTGATCCGCCTGCTCGACCCGCCGTTCGATCATTCGGCGATGGATCCGGGGTACATCAAAGGATACGTGCCAGGCGTGCGCGAGAACGGCGGCCAGTACACCCACGCCGCGGTCTGGGCCGCGATGGCCTTCGCGCACATGGGCAAGCACGACCGTGCCTGGGAACTGGCCAGGATGATTAACCCGGGCAGCCATACCGGCGACGCAGAGGCCATCCAGCGGTACAAGATCGAGCCTTACGTGCTCGCCGCGGACGTGTATTCCGTGCCGCCGCACGTGGGCCGTGGTGGCTGGAGCTGGTACACGGGCTCGGCGGGCTGGATGTACCGCTTGCTGATCGAAGCGTTGCTGGGCCTGAGTCTCGAGGAAGGGCGATTGAGGATCCGTCCGTGTGTCCCGGCCTCGTGGGCGGGCTACAGCCTGCGCTACCGCTTCGGTGCATCGACGTATGTGATCGATCTCCGTCCTGCGCGCGAAGGGGAGTCGCCGGGTCTGTTGCTTGACGGCGTATCCGACGATGGCGACAGCCTGCCATTACGTGATGAGGCCAGGGAATACGTCGTCCACGCGGTGTACCCACGCGGCTAACGGGGAGGTAACGGTAACGGGCGCAGCCTCGCCTTCAGCGGCGCCCGTCGTTGATGTCCGGGGAGTAGCGAGCCATGTCCACGATTTCCAAGGATCGACCGTCCTACCTCGAGGCCAGGCGCTCGATCCTCGAGGCATACGACGTCGCCGCGGCCGAGCATCCGGCCGCTTGCGCGATTCGCGAGATCAACGAGAAAGGCGAATGCCTGCCACTTACCGCCAGGCAGTTGCGCGGTCGCAAGGCCGTCGCCGCGCCCGATTCGGTGATCGCTGAGACCGAGCACGTCCCGCCGCGAACACCGCGACATTGATGAAACGCCCTAGAGGCCGACGATGAACAGCCCGTTCCAGAGTATCAACCAACGCATCATCGACGACCTGCGCAAAAGTCGCGGCGATGCGCCCGCGGAGTACGTGCCCAAGCCGGCATCGCCTAAACGCGATGCCGACGACGAAACCGCAGACGAGACCTATTCCAGTGACGGCGCACGCGATGACGACGTCCCCTTCGAGGCCCCCGACGACGACGCGTGATGTGCGCCTCGTGTAGGAGCCGATTTACCGGCGATAGGGCGCTTGCGTCAGAAGTCGTAATTCGCACTGAGCCGCAGGTAGCGCGGCAGCTGCCGTGCCGTCGGCGTTCCGTAGAGCGGATTGGCCAGGTTCGGGCTGGATTCGCCGTTCGGGTAAATCCCCACCACGCGCTGCTCGTTGAACACGTTGAAGATGTTCGCGTTGAAGGCGAGCTTCGAATCGGCGAATGCCGGACGATAGGTCGCGCCCAGGTCGATCTGGCGCACCCAGGGCAGGCGACCGTGGCTTCCCGGCGGCGACGGCAGGCCGTTGCAGAAGTGGTAGCTGTTGCCGTAGCCGGCCGGATCTTCGCGATCCGGGCCGAAGTAGCCAAGGCAGGGCTTGGGTGCGCCGGAGATCACGCTGAGGTTGCCGCTGACCAGCCACTCGGGAGTGATCTGGTAGTAGCCGAAGACCTTCAGTTGATGCTTGTGGTCGTTGTTCTGCGGACCGTTGGTGTTGACCATGATGTATGAGTTGTCCCAGTCCTGGGTGGTCGACACGGCCGTCTGTCCGGTACCGCGCGATTCGCGATACAGGTCCGAGCGCAGCTGGCCTTCGGTGTTGCCGTAGCTTCGCGAGAAAACGTACGTGGCCCGTGCGTACCAGGTGCCGTCGAAGGGATGTTCCAGGAACGATTCGAGCGCGTAATAACGACGCTTCAAACGGTCGAATCCGAATTCCTGGTTGGTCAGCGGCACGCTGACGTGGTTCCCTGAGGTATCGACGAGGTTGAAGGTGTTCGCCTTGCCGGGGTTGAACAACCAGCAGCTGACCGGGTTGCTCGAGGTGGTCACGTCGTAGCCGAGCGACTGCGCCTTGGCCAGCACGAGGTCGATGTCGCAGTAGTCATCGATGGCATTGCGCAGGATGCGCTGTGTGGCCTTCGCACCGTAAACCCACTTGCTGCCGAGGGTCTTGGTGAAGCCGAGGATGAACTCATCCTGGTATTCGGACTTCAAGCCCTTGGTGGTCACGGTGGACGGATCGGGCAGCTGGCCGAAGGTATTGTTGGCGGCGACGGGCGGGGAAATGGAGAGCAGGCCGGTCGGGGTGCCATCGCCGGCGATGCCGCCATAGGTGAAGTACTGCGAGGTGGTCAGTGCACCGCCGGCCGCATTGAGCGCCGGGTTCAAGGGCAGGCCGAGGTAGTAGCGACCCGCATTCGCATAGACCTTGAAGGTCGCGTCGCCGTTCACGTCCCAGCTCGCGCCCAGGCGCGGCGCCCACTGCGGCTTGTGCTGGGTGACGAAGGGATCGCCGTCGCTGTTGAAGTTCTCGAACTGGTCGTTACGCACGCCGACCGAGAGCAGCCAGCGATCGTTGATCTGCCATTTGTCTTCGATGTACTGCGCGCGCTGTGTCGAGCGCACGGTGGCCAGGCTGCTGTTGATATTCTGGATGACGTAGTAGCCCTGGGCGCCGTTCGGAAAGCCGCCGGTGGCAGGTACGCCCAGGCCGGTGGAGATCGGTGTATTCGGGTCACCCTGGCCATAGGTCCACGAATACCCGCCGGGGCCCGAGGTGATCGTGCCCTGGTCGATCGCCTTCGCCGTCTGGTTGTCCATGCCCGCCGTGATCGTGTGGTCGCCGATCTTGTAAGTGATGTCGATGCGGGTATTGGTGGTGCGGTTGCCACGCCCGGCTGGACTCAGGCTGGCGACGGTCTGGTTGTTGCCGCGGGGCGCGCCGCCGTTCAGCGCGGGATTCTGGTTGGTCAGCCCGTCCACATACGTGATATCGGGCGCGTAGCCGGCCGGTGCGTCGTAGTCGTCGCTTTTCAGCTTGCCGTATTGCGCGGTGACCGTGAGGTCATCGGTGATGTAACCGGTGTATTTGGCCGTCCAGAGGTCGCCTCCGGTCTTGATGTTGTCGTCACCGCCGATCCGGTCCTGGCGCGTGCGCGTCTGGTAGTCGTAACCGTAGACGGTGCCCGAGGTTTCGTACTTGTCGGAGGCGCCAGTGACCTCGAGGAGGTTGCTGTCGGTGATGTTCCAGTCGAGTTTGCCGTACCAGCGCGGCTCGTTGTAACGGTAGTCGACATAAGGCTTGGTGCTGGTGAAGCCGCTCACCGGGTTCACGGTATTGCCTTGCTGCCGCTCGTATTCGCCCGCGAGGAAGATGAAGAGTTTGTCCTTGATCAACGGTCCGCCCGCGTAGGCGCTGACCGTCGTGCTGCTGAAGGCGTCCTTCGAGTCCGGGGAGTACAACTGGCCGGCCTTGGGCGACGCCGGCAGGCCATTCTCGAAATAGCGGTTGCGCTGATCGGCCCGGGCAAAGCTGGGCTCCCAGAGCACCTGGGTGCCGAAATGCCATTCATTGGTGCCGCGCTTGCCGACCACGTTGATCACGCCGCCATCCGAGCGGCCGTACTGTGCGCTGTAGCCGCCGGTATAGACCTCCTGCTGGTCGATCGCGCCATAGGGCAGGGACAGGCCGCCGAAGCCGCGCAGGGGATCCGTCGTGGAAAAGCCGTTGACGTAGTAGGCGTTCTCACTCGCGGCGGAGCCGCCGAAGCTCACCAGGGAGTTTCCGGTCGGGCCCTTGAAGCTGCCGCCGTTGTTGACGACGCCGGGCGCAAGCAACGCGATGGCTTCGGAGTTTCGACCCAGCGGCAAGCGCGCCAGCTGCTCGGAGGTGACCACGGTGCGCGAATCCACGGTGGAGACGTCGATGCCCGGCAACGCCGCGGCGGACACCGTGATGCCCTCCATCGATTGCGCGGAGGATGGGACGAACGACACCTCGGTGCCGGCGCCGACCTTGAGCGTGATGTTCTGTCGGGTGTCCACGACCTTTCCGCCGACCTTCAGGCTGACGGTGTACGTGCCCAGGGGTAACTGGCCTGCCGAGTAGCGACCTCGCTCGTCGACCGGGACATCACGGCTCAGGCCGGTGTCACTGGTCACCGTGACCGTCTCACCCGCCGCGGCGGGCGCCTGGCCGAACAGGCTGCCGGTGGTGGACTGCGCGAGGGCGCCGGAACTGAGGGCCAGGGCGAGGGCGACTGCGAGGGCATGCTGGATACGGGGTGTCTTGCTGGACATGAACGACGCTCTCCTCGAACTTTCTTTCAGGCGTAAGCGCACACGGTCGCTGCTGCCGCAGGGCCGGGCATGACATGAAAACGACGGTAGATCCCCCAGAGGCGCGACCCTGACGCCGGCGAGAGCCGGGTCGTGGGTGCCGGTAGCCGGTCTAGCGCCGGCTACATCCCTAATGTGACAAAACATGCTGCGTCGCAGCACGCAACCCAGTTATATCGAAACTTATTTCGAATGTATAGCCCTCTAGACATCTCTTTCGAGATGCCCCGCCCGGGTTAGGCGAGGGCGACCGGGTCGGTTCGCAGCAGGACGCTGTCGTGAAGGCTGGCGAGATCGCGGGTACGCGCGTCGCGTTCCCGGGTCGTTTGCGGCGGGTGCCTTTCCATGTCCTGCAGCAGGGGCAGCAGATCGCGCTGTTGTGACTTCCTCAGTGGCGTCGTTACGTCTTCGACCTTCTGGCCCATGACGTATTTCAAACGCTCGGTGCTCTGGTTCGCTGTCTGGGTGAGGCTGGCTTTGACAAGCTGACCCTTCCGGTAGCCGATGCTGAGGTTGCTCTGTGCATCGTCGGCGATCTGCGTGAAGTAGTAATTCTGCGACTTGGGATCGTCGGTCAGGTTGAGCGTGGCATCGGGTGACAGCGCCGAGTGGAAGCTCGCATGGAGCAGCGTCGTCGTGACCTGGGACATGCCGCGCTCGGCGGCGTTGCGGCCCGATACCTGCGTACGCTGCGATGCCTGGAACGAGAAAGCGTCGTGCTCGTTCGATCGATAGGGATTCGGCGCGGTGGCCGTCTGCGTGATCGATGCCGTGAAATCCGCCAGTCCGCTCAATAAAGCGTGGTCGGTGTCGTTGAGCCACGAAGACGATCGCGTGAGGCTCGGTGTGTCGAGCCCACCCGGCGCGCTCATCTGGGTGAATGCGTCCTTGAACATCGACATCAAGGCGGGATTCGCGTGACCGCGCGACGCGGCCTGATCGAACTGCTTCAGCATATTGGCGATCGCGGACGCCTGCTGCGTCTTGCTTCCCGCGATGGCCGGCGAGCTGAGGTCCACGCTGACATCGATCTTTCCGGCCAGTCCGTCGATCTTCACTGCGCGCGTTGTGGCGTCGGCGTTGAAGTCGATCGTCTGGATGGCCTGGTTGTCGCTCACGGCCTGCGCGGTGAGATGTACCGACGAAAGGATGCTGGTGTCGACCTGCGCGAGTCCGGTGAGATCCAGCCGGGGCGGTGCGGAGGCCATGCCCTCCAGTGCGCTCTTGAACGCTGTCGACAGCTTCGCGACGGCGGCCGTCTCGGCATCGCCCAGTGCCGCGTCGCCATCGGTGGTGATGCCGACGCTGCCGTCGTCCTTCAGCGAAAGCGTGACGCTACGTCCGCTCGCCGTCTTGATGGCGAGGGTCGCATCCTGCCATACCGGTGCGGCCTTGATCGGTGGCAGGCCGTAGACGATCGGAACGGGGCCGGTGGTCGCGCCGCTTAAGGAAACAATGACCGAAGGTGCGGGTGCGACGGCAGACGCTGCCGACGCGCCGGACGATGAGCCGGTCGGCGCTACCGGTGGTATCGCCGCCGTGCTGTTGCGCACGGGCGTCGATGCGACAGCCAGGCCCCATGCACTCGATGAAGATATTGTCATCCTTCCGCCTCGTGTCCCTGTTTCAACCCCTCGATAACGGCGGGAATCGCAGGAACTTGAGGCGGAAAGTGGGTCGTTCCTCAGCGGTGGCCGTCGCCGTGATCACCGCCGCGTTCCGCACCACCACGGCCGTCGTGCCACTCGTCACCGTGGAAGTCGGGGATACGGTCGAAGCGCGTGCCCGGCGCCGGGCGTTCGTGCACCTGGGGCAGGGGACGGGCATAGCCACGACGCGGATCGAAGCGCGGATCGACGTGGCCGCGGAAGCCGCGTGGGCCGCGGAACCACGGGCCGGCACCAATGAAGATGCCGCCGGCGAACCATTCGGCGCCGTAGTAGCCGTACGGTGCGCACGGGTAGGGTGCGTAATCGTAGTAACCGTAGGGACAGCCGGGCTCCGGACCGATGTCGACGCCTTCGTCGACGTAGACCTGGGCGGAGGCGGTGGATGTGCCGGTGGCGGCACCGACGGTCATGAGCAAGGCAAGGGAGATAGAACGCAGCGTGTTCATCACGACACCGTAGGGAAGGAGGGCTGATGATGAAAACGGTTGGGCGTCGCAGGGGTTTACGTCGTGAAATCCTACGAAGTCGCAGGGATGAGCGTAGGTTAAACGGCTCCCGGAGTCGTTAAACGTATTCGCACCTCGTGCGTTCCTGTTGCCTAGCCTTAACGGATAACCCAGGAGATCGATTCATGAGTGATGCGATACAAGCCCAGCGTCCGCCTCACAAGGGACGGCGTCTGCTGATCGTCTCGCTTGTCGCTATCGTGATCATCGCCCTGGTGCTGTTCCACGTCATCAGCGGTTCCGGCAAGAAGAAGCCCGTCACGCCCCCGCAGTTGGTCAGCGCGGCCAAGGCGACGCTCGGCGACATGCCCGAGATACTCAATGAGCTCGGAACGGTGACCCCGGTGGCCACAGTGAACGTGCTGCCGCAGCTCAGCGGCTACCTCACCGACGTCGGTTACAAGGAAGGCCAGGATGTCGAGAAAGGCCAGTTCCTGGCCCAGATCGATCCGCGCCAGTACGAGATCGACAAGCGCCAGGCCGAAGCGCAGATGGCGAAAGACAAGGCGGCGCTCGCGCAGGCTCGCGCCGATCTCGTTCGCTTCACCACGTTGAACGAGCAGAAGTCGATCGCCGAACAGACCTTCGCCGACCAGAAATTCACCGTGCAGCAGGACGAAGCTGCGGTGAAGGCGGATGAGGCGAACATCGCCCAGTTCGACCTCGACCTTGCTTACTGCCACATCGTCGCGCCGGTATCCGGCCGCGTGGGCCTGCGTTTGGTCGATCCGGGCAACTATGTCACGCAGTCCACCTCACCCGGCATCGTCACCATCACCACGATGAAGCCGACGACCGTGCAGTTCACCGTGCCGCAGAACTCGCTGGCCAATGTGCTCAAGCGTTTCGGCACGGCGGATACGACGCTCGCCGTCACCGCCTTCAGCAGCGACAACAGCCGCCAGATCGCCACCGGCAAGCTCTATGCACTGGGTAACCAGATGGCCACGGCGACCGGCACGGTCACGCTGCGCGCCACCTTCGACAACGATGACGAAGCGCTGTATCCGAACGAGTTCGTCAACGTACGCCTGCTGGTCGATACGCTGAAGCAGGCCGTGCTGGTGCCCACGCCGGCGGTGCAGAGTGGTGCCCCCGGCGACTTCGTCTATCTGGTCAACGCCGACCAGACCGTGTCGGTGCACAAGGTGACCCTGGGTCCCAGCGACGGCAAGCTCACCGTGATCGCAGCGGGCCTGATGGCCGGGCAGACCGTGGTGACCGACGGCATGGATCGCCTGACCGATGGGGCGAAGGTGAAGCTCGCCGGCGCCAAGCCGGCCGCCGGATCGTCCACGGCTGACACGCCCCGCCGACGCCACGCGTCGTAAAGGCGGGCACGCGATCCGATGAATATTTCCCGCTTGTTCGTACTCAGGCCGGTAGCCACCGCGCTCCTGATGCTCGCGCTCGTCCTCGTCGGCCTCGTGGCCGTGCGTTTCCTGCCGGTGTCTTCGCTGCCCGCGGTCGACTATCCGGTCATCCAGGTGCAGACGTTCTATCCCGGTGCCAGCCCGTCGGTGATGGCGAACACGGTGACGGCGCCGCTGGAAGTGCAGCTGGGTGAAATTCCCGGACTCCAGCAGATGACCTCGAACAGCTCCGCCGGCGCGTCGGTCATCACCCTGCAGTTCGATCTCTCGCTCAGCCTCGACGTGGCGGRGCAGAACGTCCAGGAAGCGATCAACGCCGCGAACAGCCTGCTGCCTGCAGGGCTTCCGGCGCCGCCGACCTACGCCAAGGTCAATCCGGCCGACCTGCCGATCCTCACCCTGGCGGTTACTTCGGCCTCGATGTCGTTGCCGCAGCTGGAGGATGTCGCCAACAACCGCCTCGGCTCGAAGATCGCCGAAGTGCCGGGTGTCGGCCTGGTCGTGCCTGCCGGCGGCAACGTTCCCGCTATTCGGGTCGAGGCAGATCCGAAGAAGCTGGCCGCGTACGGTCTCAACATCGACGACCTGCGTTCGCTGCTGGCCAACGTCAACGTCAGCCAGCCCAAGGGCAATTTCGACGGACCCGAACTCGACTACACCATCAACGGTAACGACCAGATCCGCGATCCGAAGGATTACCTGGCGACGGTGGTGTCGTACCAGAACAGCGCGCCCGTCTACCTGCGCGATATCGCGCGGGTCACCCAGTCCGCGCAGAACACGGAGCAGGGCGCCTGGTTCGGCAAGACCCAGGCCATCGTGCTCAACGT
Organism: Luteibacter sp. P1_D3; assembly: GCF_056406135.1. Lineage (NCBI taxonomy): Bacteria > Pseudomonadati > Pseudomonadota > Gammaproteobacteria > Lysobacterales > Rhodanobacteraceae > Luteibacter > Luteibacter sp. P1_D3. The sequence continues at coordinate 53,832 of NZ_JBFUAT010000004.1, forward strand.
ACAGCGACAGCCCGGCGCGAACGTGATCGCCACGGTCGACCAGATCAAGGCGAAGCTCCCGCAGCTGGAATCCACCTTGCCGGCAGGCATGAAGGTCGAAGTCGTCTCCGACAGCACGGGCGTGATCCGCTCGTCCGTCTCGGACGCAGCCTTCGAACTCGGTCTTGCCATCGTGCTCGTCGTGCTGGTGATCTTCGTCTTCCTGCGCAACATCCCGGCGACGATCATCCCCAGTATCTCGGTGCCGGTCTCGCTGATCGGCACGCTGGCCGCGATGTACGAGCTGGGCTACTCGATCGACAACCTCTCGCTGATGGCCCTGATCATCGCCACGGGCTTCGTGGTCGATGACTCCATCGTGATGATCGAGAATATCGTGCGTTACCTCGAGGAGGGCATGCCGCCGCTCGAGGCCGCGCTCGAAGGGGCAGGGCAGATCGGCTTCACCATCGTGTCGCTGACCGTCTCGCTGATCGCCGTGTTGATCCCGCTGCTCTTCATGGGCGGTGTCATCGGCCGGCTGTTCAACGAGTTCGCGGTGACCCTGGCGGTGACCATCGTCATCTCGGGCATCGTCTCGCTCACCCTCGTGCCCATGCTGTGTGCGCGCATCCTGCGTGCGCAGGCGGAACGGCATCCGAGTCGCTTCGAGCGGATCAGCGAGGGCCTGTTCGACAAGACGCTGGCGGCTTATGAGCGTGGCCTGCGCTTCGTCATGGCCCGGCAGACACTCACCCTGATCGTCTTCCTGGTGACGGTCGCGTTGACCGTCGTGCTTTACGTCGTCATTCCCAAGGGTCTGTTCCCGACCCAGGACGTGGGCGCGGTCGAGGGCATCAGCGTCGCGGACAACTCGGTGTCCTACAGTGCGATGGTCAAGCGCCAGGCCGAGTTGGCCGATGCGATCCTGAAGGACCCGGACGTGACGGGCCTGACTTCGTATGTCGGCATCGACGGCACCAACAAGACACTCAACAACGGCCGCTTCCTGATCGGCCTCAAGGCCAAGGACGATCGTTCGTCCAGCGCCGCCGAAATCGCTCGCAACCTGCAGCGCGAGACGGCGAACGTATCCGGCATCCGCCTGTTCGTCCAGCCGGAGCAGGATCTGACGCTGGATACGACGGTGTCGCCGAACCAGTACCAGTTCGTCCTGCGCGGTTCCTCCGTGCAGGAACTGGGCAAGTACGTGCCGGCCCTGATCGAGCGCATGCACAAGATCGACTCGATCACCGATGTCACCAGCGACCTGAACAACGACGGCCTGGCGGTGAACGTGGAGGTGAACCGCCAGCTCGCCGCGCGCTACGGCATCACCCCGGCGACGATCGACAACGCCCTCTATGACGCGCTGGGACAACGCATCGTCTCGACCATCTTCGAGCAGTCGGGCCAGTACCGGGTGATCCTCGTGGCCAAGCCGGAAAGCCTGCCGACCGTGGCGTCGCTGGGCGACATCTACCTGCCCAGCCAGACCGGCAGCAGCGGGCAAGTGCCGCTGAAGGGTATCGCCGCGATCCAGATCGTGAAGTCGCCATTGGTAGTCAGTCACCTCGCGCAGTTCCCCGCCGTGACCGTGTCGTTCAACCTCACCGCAGGCGCCTCGCTGAGTTCGGCGGTGAAGGAGATCACCGCGGCGGAGCAGGCGGTGCACCTGCCGGCGTCGGTCACCTCGTCGTTCCAGGGCGCTGCGCAGGCCTTCCAGGATTCGCTCTCCAGCGAGGTCTACCTGCTGATCGCCGCGCTCGTCGCGGTCTATATCGTGCTCGGCGTGCTGTACGAGAGCTTTGTTCATCCGCTGACCATTCTGTCGACCTTGCCGTCGGCCGGCATCGGCGCCTTGCTGGCGCTGATGGTCGCCGGCCACGACCTGGACGTGATCGGCATCATCGGTATCGTGTTGTTGATCGGCATCGTGAAGAAGAACGCGATCATGATCGTGGACTTCGCGCTGGAAGCCGAGCGTGAACACGGCAAGCCGCCTGCGGAAGCCATCTTCGAGGCGTCGTTGCTGCGCTTCCGCCCCATCCTGATGACGACGCTGGCGGCGATGCTCGGCGCCTTGCCGATGCTGGTGGGTAACGGCACCGGTTCCGAGCTGCGCCGGCCGCTCGGCCTGGCGATCATCGGCGGCCTGGCGTTGAGCCAGTTGTTGACCCTGTTCACCACGCCGGTGATCTACCTGTTCTTCGACCGGCTGGCGTTGCGCTTCCGGCCGAAGCCCGAGCAGAAGCTGATCGGTCACGAGTCATGAGTATCCCGGGCCTGTTCATCCGGCGGCCGGTGGCGACCACCTTGCTCGCCGTCGCCATCCTGCTTTCCGGTGCACTGGGCTATTTCAACCTGCCGGTGGCGCCGCTGCCCAACGTGACCTTCCCGGTCATCGTGGTGCAGGCGAGCATGGCGGGTGCGAGCCCGGACATCATGGCCTCGACCGTGGCGGCGCCGCTGGAGCGACGGTTGAGCGCGATCGCCGATGTCTCCGAGCTGACCTCGTCCAGCTCGGTCGGCTCGGCCCAGGTGGTGATCCAGTTCGGCCTGGGGCGGGACATCAACGGCGCGGCGCGCGACGTCCAGGCGGCGATCCAGGCGGCACGCGCCGACCTGCCCAGCACCCTGCGCAACAACCCCACGTACCGGCAATACAACCCGTCCGATGCGCCGATCATGGTGCTCGCGCTCACCTCGGCCACGCTGACACGCGCCCAGCTCTACGATTCGGCCAATTCCATCCTCCAGCAGCAGCTGTCGCAGGTGGATGGCGTCGGCCAGATCACCCTGGGCGGCAGCGCCTTGCCTTCGGTGCGCGTGGAATTGCAGCCCGATCAGCTCAACAGCTACGGCATCGGCCTGGAGGACGTACGCGCGGCGCTCAGCTCGGCGAATGCCAACAGTGCCAAGGGCCATATCGACCAGGGCGACCAGCGTTTCGAGGTGCTCTCCAACGATCAGATCAGCAAGGCGGCGCCGTACCGCGACATCGTGGTGGCGTATCGCCAGGGTTCCCCGGTGTTCCTGCGCGATGTCGCCGAGGTCAAGGACTCGGCGGAGAACCTGCGCAACGCCGGCCTATATAACGGCAAGGACGCGGTGCTCGTCATCGTCTACCCATTGCCGGGCAGCAACATCGTCAAGACGGTGGGCCAGATCCGCAAGGTGCTGCCCAATGTCGAAGCGACCTTGCCGCACGATGTGCATGTCGGTATCGCGGTGGATCGGTCGCAGTCGGTGAACGCCGCGGTGGACGATACGGAGCGGACGCTGTTCATCTCCGTGCTCCTGGTCATCGGCGTGGTCTTCATCTTCCTGCAATCGCCGCGGGCCGTGCTGGTCCCGGCGGTTGCCTTGCCGCTGTCCATCATTGGCACGTTCGGCCCGATGTACCTGCTCGGTTACAGCCTGGACAACCTGTCGTTGATGGCGCTCACCATCGGCACCGGCTTCGTCGTCGACGATGCCGTGGTGGTGCTCGAGAACATCGTGCGCCACGTCGACGAGGGCATGGATGTACGCGAGGCCGCGTTGCGTGGCAGCGCCGAGGTCAGCTTCACCGTGATCTCCATGAGCGTCTCGCTGATCGCGGTCTTCCTGCCCATCCTGTTGATGCCAGGCATCGTCGGCCTGCTGTTCCACGAATTCGCCGTGACGTTGTCGATCGCGATCCTGCTCTCGCTGGTGATTTCGCTGACGGTCACGCCGACGATGGCCGCCTTCGTGCTTCGCTCGCGTGGCCCGGCCAGGGAGCAGGGGCGCGTGGCCGCCTGGTCGGAGCGCCAGTTCGAGCGCTTCAAGCAGGGTTACGACCGATCGCTGGCGACGGCGCTGGATCATCGGCTACTGGTCGGGCTGGTCCTGATTGGTCTGATCGTGCTCAACGTGTTCCTGATCCGCTTCGTGCCGTCGACGTTCTTCCCGGAACAGGACAACGGCATCCTGCAGGGGCAGATCATCGCGGACCAGAGCATCTCCTTCCAGGCGATGGAGAAGAAACTCGCCCAGCTGCAGGCGATCGTGCAGAAGGATCCGGCGGTGGCATCCGTCGCCGGTTTCACCGGTGGCCGTGCGCTGAATACCGCCAACGTCTTCATCGAACTGAAACCGTTGGCGGAGCGCAAGATATCCGCGGCGCAGGTCGTCGACCGGTTACGGCCGAAGCTCAATGCGGTATCGGGCGCCAGGCTGCTGCTGCAGGCCGCGCAGGACCTGCGCATCGGTGGCCGTCAGTCGGCCGCGGAATACCAGTACACGCTCACCAGCGACGATCCCGATACCTTGTTCACCTGGGTGCCCAAGTTGGTCGCTGCCCTGAGCAAGGAGCGGCTTTCCGACGTCAATTCGGACCTGCAACAGCATGGCCTGCAGATCTACGTGAACTTCGACCGTGCGACGGCGGCACGCTACGGCTTCGCCCCCAACCAGATCGATACCGGGTTGTACGACGCCTTCGGGCAACGCACCGTGTCGACGGTCTATAACGAGCTCAACCAGTACTACGTCGTGATGGAAGTCGCGCCGTCGTACTGGCAATACCCGCAGATGCTCGAGCGCATGCGTTTCAGCACGTCGGCAGGCAATGCCAGCGGAACACAGCAGACGCAGATGTCGAGCTCGCTGGTGAAGGGTGTCACGGCGACGACCGTGTCCAGTACGACATCAGGCACCTCGACGTCGACCAATGCGAAGAACGCCGATGCCGAGGCGAACCTGCTGACCAACGCGATTTCCAACGCCAAGGGCGGCGGTTCCAGCGGCAGCGCGGACAGCACGGCGGCCGAGACCCTGGTGCCATTCCCCGCGATCGCCAGTTACGTAAGCAACCACACGGCCACCCAGGTCAGCCACCAGGACGGGCTGGTCGCCGCGACGATCTCGTTCAACCTGCCGCCGGGCGGTTCGCTCAGCCAGGCGTCGGGCATCATCGCCCAGGTATCGCAGCAGATCGGCCTGCCAGCGTCCGTGCACGGCAGCTTCGCCGGCGCGGCACAGGTCTACGGCCAGTCGATGTCGACGATGCCCTTGCTGATCATTGCCGCGCTGGTCGCGGTGTATATCGTGCTGGGCATCCTCTACGAAAACACCGTGCACCCGCTGACGATCCTGTCGACCCTGCCATCGGCGGGCATCGGCGCGACGCTCGCGCTGCTGATCTTCGGCACGCCGTTCTCGGTCATCGCCATGATCGGCATCATCCTGCTGATCGGCATCGTGAAGAAGAACGCGATCATGATGATCGATGTGGCGATCCATCTGCAGCGCGACGAAGGGCTCGATGCGCGTGAAGCGATCCACAACGCGGCGGTGATACGCCTGCGCCCGATCATGATGACCACGGCGGCTGCCGTGCTCGGCGCCGTGCCCCTGGCCATCGGTATCGGGCAGGGCGCGTCGTTGCGCCAGCCACTCGGCATCACCGTGATGGGCGGGCTGATCCTCAGCCAGGTCGTCACGCTGTACACCACGCCGGTGATCTATCTCTACCTGGACGGTTTCCGCGCCAGGCTGGCACGGTGGAACGACCGCCTGCCATGGAACCACATCGACGCGAGCACTCCCCTATGAAGACTACCCGAACCTTACTCGTCGCCTCGATCGCGTGGTTGCTGCACGGTTGCATGGTCGGCCCCGATTACAAGAAGCCGGAGGTGACGTTGCCGGTCGCCTATAAGGAAACGCCGGGCTGGCTCAAGGCGCAACCGGACGATGCGGCGCCGAAGGGCGACTGGTGGGCCGTGTTCCACGATCCGCTGCTCGACCAGCTCGAACCGATGGTGTCGGTCTCCAACCAGACTGTGCGCCAGAGCTACGCGAATTACCAGGAAGCCCTGGCCGAGGTGCAGATCGCGCGTAGCGCCTTGTTCCCGACCATCGGCATCACCGGGTCCGCGACCAAGCAGCGTAGTGCGAGCAACGGGACTGGCAATACCGTGTCGGTCAACCCAGGCATACGTACCGCGGGTTCGCTCGAAGGCAGCGTGAGCTGGGCGCCGGACTTCTGGGGCAAGACGCGCCGTACCGTCGAAGAGAACAAGGCCACCGCCGAGGCCAGTGCGGCCACACTCGCCAACGCGACATTGACCGAACAGGTAGCCCTGGCCACGGCGGTGATTGACCTGCGCGTGACCGATGCCAATATCGATCTGCTCTCTCGCACGGTCGATGCGTACAAGGAATTCCTGCGCGTGGTCGGCAACCAGGGCAAGGCCGGGATCACACCGCCGTCGGACGTCATCACGGCGCGCACGCAGCTGGAGAACGCGCAGTCGAGCCTGATCGCGCTGGGCGTGTCGCGGGCCCGGTATGCGCATGCGATCGCTGTCCTGGTTGGCAAGACACCGGAGGAACTGGATATCCCGCATAGCACTGCTTTGCCGACCTTGCCGTCCGTCCCGGCCGGCATGCCCGCTACGCTGTTGCAGCGGCGTCCGGACATCGCCGTGGCCGAGCGCGAGATGGCTGCGCAGAACGCCGCGATCGGCGTCGCGATAGCGGCCTACTATCCGGACATCACGCTGTCCGGTGCGGACGGGTTTTCGCAGTCACCGCTTGCCGGGCTGCTGCACGTGGCCAACCACGTCTGGTCGCTGGGTGCCGACGTGAGTGAGACGATCTTCGATGCCGGCGCGCGCCATGGCCAGGTGGCAGCGGCACAGGCTTCCTACGAATCCGCCGTGGCGAACTACCGCGGCACGGTGCTCACCGCGCTGCAGAACGTCGAGGACGACCTCGCCGGCATCCGGATCCTCGCCCAGCAGGCCGAGGTCCTGGACGCCGCCGTGAGCGACGCGACGCGGGGTTCGGAGATCGCGTTCAATGAGTACAAGGCCGGCACGGTCGACTACACCACGGCCGTTACGGCGCAGACCACGCTGTACAGCACCCAGCAGAACGCGCTCGATGTTCGCGAGCAGCGCCTGCTCGATGCCGTGTCGCTGATCGGCGACACGGGTGGCCCTATCGCAGGCAGCACGCCGGCAGCACGCTGAGGCTCGTCACCGGTTCAGCGAGGTTTCGGTGTCACGTCGATCGCGACGGCTTCCACATACGTGATACGGACCAGGTCGCCGACCCGTAGCTTCGTCATGCGGGCCTGGCGTTCCGGGTCCTTCACTTCGATCAGGCGCTGCTTGCCGTCGGGACCCTGCAACGTCACCGTGTGCTTTTTCAGGTCGATCGCAGTGAGCTTGCTGGTGATCGAGATCGATTGTTGCGCGGCAGCGCCCGGCAGCGTGCCCTTGGGTGCCCGGGCCGCGTCGCTGCTCGTCACGACGCCGGTCGAGGCGCTTCCCGCCGGGAGCAGCTCCAGCGCGGCGGCCGCCTGGTAAGTGGCGATCACCACGTCGCCGACCTTCAGCTGGTCGAAGTTACGTACTTCAGGGCCTGCCTCGATGGTGAACTCGTGCTTGTCGCCCTTGCCCTCACGCAGGGTGACGAAGCGGCTCTGCTTGTCGATGGCGACCACGGTGGCGGTCTGGACTTCCTGCTCGCGCACCAGCTCGAGTGCTCCCGCCGGGGCGCTGGACGCGCGTGCCGGTGTCTGTGGCTGCGCATGGACAGCAAGCGGCATGGCCAGTGCGAGGCCGAGGGCCGGGATCAGGAAGAAGGTCGGCTTGCGCATGGGAAGGCTCCTGTCGGAGCTAGCATCGTCGTCCAGACGGCGTGCGCCCGGCGAGCGTAGGACCACTATCCGCGGCTAGGTAGTTCTACTGGGCGTGCTTGCCAACCGGCGCGACGTCGGGCACGGTTAGGGCAGGGTCCGCCTGCCGTCCTTCGTGGAGCATGCATGAGCACACCAGTCGCGTTTGCGCGAAAGGAGTGGTTCCTGGTCGTCACCGTGGCGACCTGCGCCGTGTTCCTCGGCATGCACGACACGCTCCTCGCCGGTCTCGAGTCACGATCCTGGCTGATCGTGGTCTTCATCTGGCTGTTCGTCGTCATCCTGGGCTCCGCGCTCGCCGTGCTGAGGCATGCGGAGCGTCTCGCCCACTATCTGGGTGAACCGATCGGCACGCTCGTGCTGACCATCGCGGTGACGTCGATCGAGATCATGAGCATCTCGGCGGTCATGCTGCACGGCGCGAACAATCCGACGCTGGCCCGAGACACCTTGTTCTCGGTGACCATGATCGTGCTTAACGGTATGGTCGGCCTGTCACTGCTATGGGGTGGCTGGAAGCACCGCGAGCAGGCTTACAACCTGCAGGGCGCGAACGCCTATCTTGGGCTGATCATCCCGCTGGGTGTGCTCGGCCTCGTGCTGCCGAGGTTCACCCATGTGGCGGAGGGTGCGCCGTTACCGTTCGCCCACCAGATGTTTCTCGTGGTAGTCATGCTCACCCTGTACGCCACCTTCCTTGGCCTGCAGACGAAGCGCCTGAAGGGCTACTTCACCACGGATGCGTCCACGGCCCGTCATGGCGACCCGGCAAAGCCGGCTCGCCATGGGCCCGTTGCCTCCGCGGTGCTGCTGATCGCGTACATGATTCCCGTGGTGTTTCTTGTCGACCAGCTCGCCATCCCTGTCGATTACGTGGTCGAGACGCTGAATGCGCCGGCCGCCATGGGCGGTCTCGCGATGGCGATCCTGGTTGCCCTGCCCGAAGGCATGGGCGCGATTCGCGCGGCAAGCCGTAACGACCTGCAGCGCGCGGTGAACATCTTCCTCGGTTCGGTGCTTTCCACGATCGGGCTGACCATCCCGGCCATCCTGTTGATCGGCCAGATGACCCATCATCCGGTCATCCTCGGGCTCGAACACACCGACCTGATCCTCTTTGTGCTGACGCTGGTGCTTTCCCTGTTGACGTTTTCGAGCGCCAGGACGCACCTGTTGCAAGGTGCGGTGCATCTGACGGTCTTCGTCTGCTTCGTCTACTTCCTGTTCTCGCCCTGAGTGGCGACCATCGTCGGCAACGATGACGCCACGCGCGTGGGGTCGATGCCCTTGCGTGCCAGGGCGTCGAATTCGTCGACGGTGCATTCGCCGATGGTCCGGCAGCCCTGTACGCGAACGGGCTTCGCGATGACCTTATCGAAGCGATTGGTGCGGAGAGACGCCATCGACGGCATCAGGCTGCGAATACGGATGACATAGGTGTCGCCACGCTGCACCAGGCTGAAGACGAGCGCTCCGCCGGGCGGATAATCGTCGGGGACTTGCGAATCATGCCAGTCCAGGCCGAGCACGCCGGCCACGTTGGCGAGATTGGTGTCGTGCCCGACCAGCACGACGGCGCCGCGAGGGGAGGTCGAGAGTGGCGCAACGTCCGGTGTCGCACCGCGCGCGGCGTCCAGGCTGGCAACGATGTGCGCGACGAGGTTGGAACCGGCGTTGGCCGCCGCGGGCATGGCTTTCTTCGTCGCCGCGAACTGCGCGTTGTGCAGCGTGATCAGGCGACCAAGCACGCCGGCATCCGCGCGACCGAAGGCGACGGCCTTCATCGGCATGCCTTCCACGTAGGCAAGCATGAGGTTCTCGCTGAAGGTGCCGGCGAGCTTCATGGCTTTCGCCACGTGGGCAGGATCATCGAGAAGCAGCTTCTTTTGCTCCCGGCCTGCCATCCCTTCGCACGTCGTGGGCGTGCATCCGAGCAAGACCTCCTGCAGCTCGGCCAGCGCCGCGGGCGCCGGCGGGGCCGGGGCGCTGCTGTCGTTGTCCTCGTCGTCCGGCTTGCCAGTGACGGCATCCTTCATGAAATGGAACAGCGGATTGTTCGCGTCGCCCTCGGTGGAAAGGAACGACCCGGCACAGCCCGGGGTGACCCCCTCGAGTAGTGCGCCTGCGCTTTCGCGATTCCGTGGCGTGGTGTCCCCGATCACCACGAGTGTGTCGGACCCGGGGCAGGCCGTGGTCACCACGCCATCGTCGAGCAGCAGGCGTCGGAGACGGCCGCCCATGGCCGTCATGCCCGCATGACCATGCGTTGTGAGCATCCCCGGTTCGACCGGCCACGTCGGCCAGTCGCCGATGGCGTAGGCGGCGTACGCGGTCGCGGGTTTGGTCGGCGAGCGCACGCCGTGACGCATCAGCACGATGTCGAGTGTCGTCACGGTCGGGGCGGCCGTCGCGCTCGGCGCGGCAACCGCTGGGAACGGTGCTGCCGCTGTCGCGACCAGCGAGGCGAGCAGGGCGATCGCGGTTTTCATAGCTTCACCGAGAGGTCGAGGAAGATGCCGCGGCCGGGCAGGCCGAAGTAGAGCGGATCGCCGCTCACCGCCTGGGTGCCCGCGTAGCCGGTGAACTTGTGCACGTTGAAGACGTTGTTCACGTCGACGCTGATCGAGTAGCCCTTCGTTCCCGCCGGGCCTTTGTCGGTACGGTAGCCGGCGGCGGCGTCGACGCTCATGTAGCCGGCGATGCGCTGGTCGTTGAGGAACTGGACGTTGCCGGCGGCGTCGGTCGTGTTGTCGAGGCCGTACTGGTGGCCGAGGAACTTGCCCATCAGCGAGCCGAAGTAGCCGTTGGTATTGCTATACAGCAAGCCCAGGGCTGCCGTGACCTTGGGCGTACCCGCCACCTGCACGCTGCTGTTCTTGTAGGTCGCCTTGTTGTAGCTGGCATTGCCGTACACGCTCAACGCGCGTGTCAGGGCGAACGTCGCCTCGACTTCGGCACCCTTGTAGATGGCACCGCCGCCGTTGACGAAGGTGTCCTCGTTACCGTTGTCCGTGGCGACCTGGGTCTCGGTGATGAAGTTCGAGAAGTCGATGTAGTAGACGTCGGCGCCGAAGGTGAGCTTGCTCGAGGCGAACGCCGTGCCCAACTGGAAGTTCCTGGTCTTTTCCGGCTGCAGGCTGTGCGAACCATTGACCTGGATCACGTCGATGGGCGGGGCGAGGAATCCCTCAGCCGCCTGGGCATAGGCGCTCCACGTGTCACTGAGACGGTCGTGCACGCTGATCGAGGGCAGGGCGGCATGGTAGGTGGCCTCGGCGCTGAGCGGCACCGGCGGCGAGACCTTGTTGAGCGGCGCGTCGATGCTGCGCGTGACTTCCGAATAGCGCACACCCGGGCTCACGGTGATGGCGTCCGTGACCTTCCAGTCGTACTGCAGGTAGGGCTGTACCGTGTCGGTGCGATCGTCGAGCTGGTAGTTGTCGACCGGTCCGTACTTCGTGCCCGTCTTCGCCCCGGTCGTCAGGTCGACCGGATACTGGTAGCGCGCATCCAGGCTGCGCTCGAGCCAGATGCCGGTAAGCAGGGTACCATCGCCGAGATCGCGACCGAGCCGAAGCACATTGCCGAAGGCGTGGAAGCCGGAGTCCGAGAGCTTGCCCGGCAGGTCGGTCTTCGCGGTCGAGACCTTCTTGCCCTTGTCGTTGTAGAACGTGACGCCGTTATCGGCCGGGTCGATGTCCGAGGCGTCCGAGGTCTTGCGCGCCCAATGGTCGAACGTATTGAGGTAGACCTTGTCGTCGACGTCCCAGCCGGCGACCTGGCTGGTCAATCCGACATACGTGAAGCTGGAATAGTAGGCCGCGTTGTTGGCGCCCTTGTAGTTCTGCAGGGTCGGATCGTCGCCCAGCCCGAAACGCCAGCCGTAGCGATCGATCTCGTCCTTGGTCGCGCCCTGCACGGTGTTCTGGTGTTCCCGGTTGTAGCTGGTCACGAAGGTGAGGCTGGTGACGTCGCCCAGCTGGCTGATCGTCTTGATGAAGACGTGATCGCGTTTGTCGTCGGTACCCTGCAGGTAGGTATCGCTCGACTCCTTGGAGACATCGGCGAAGATGCGCGTGTTGCCGACCGTCTCATCGGCGGTCACGCCGCCGGCGCGCGTGTTCCAGCTACCCAGCGTGAGGTAGGGCGTGATGCCGGGCTCGTCCGAAGGCTCGCGCGAACGCAGCGCCACCGTACCGCCGAACGTGGCATTACCCAGCGTGCTGCCGCCGCCCGGGCCGCGATCGATTTCCGCCTGGCCGAGCACGTGGTTGTTGAAGTACGCCGAGGTCGTGTGGTGTAAGTCGCTGGCGTCGCCGAACGGAATACCGTCGAAGGTGATGTTGAACTGACCATCCTGGAAGCCGCGGATGCTGATGCCTTCGTTCTTGCCCAGGCCGGGACCTTCGGGCGAGGTCACCGTCACGCTGGGTGCGTATTTGATGATGTCGTCGAAGTTGGCGTTGAAGCGCAGGCCGTCGCGAATGAAACGCTCATCGATCACCGAGGTGGGCTGGGTCGCGTCGAGCGGCGCGGCGCTCGGTGCCAGCGTATCCACGGCATTCGCATGGACGCTCACCGGAGCCAGTTTCTGTGCCTCGTCACGGGTGTCGATCGACGGGAGTGGCGCGGCTGCCGGCGTCGGGCCGGCCCCGACGTTTCCCGGCACGATCGTCACCGTGGTGGGCGTCACGAAGCGGTAGGTCATGCCCGTGCCGGCCAGCAAGGCGGTCAGCTGCGCGGCCGCCGGCATGCCGCCGGGCGCGGCGTGGCTACGCAGGCCGTCAGGCACGTCGGTGCCGTAGACCACCTGCCAGCCGGCATCGTGCGCGAAGCGGTCGAGCGCCTGTGCCAGCGGCATGGCCTCGATGGGCTGTGTAGTGGCGTGGGCATCCGTGGGCACGACGGTGATGCCCGCGATGGCGAGGGCGATGCAGAGGGCGAGCGAAGATCGCATGGCGTCACATACCTTGGAGGGGGGATCACGGAGGACAGTCATCGCTGTCCGACCCCATCTAAGAGTCCCGGCGCGGCCGGTCGGGTACCGCTCATTCGATGAATTTTTTCTTACAGCCGGGACGCGTTGCCCGTGGTGACAAAACGAACGTGATCGGCACGACGGTCGATGCGCACATGGGGCAGGCTGCCGATATAGGCGATGAAGGCCTCCGAATCGCGCGCATGGAACACGCCGCTGATACGCTTGCTCGCGAGTTCCGGATCGTCGACGACCAGCGGTCGCGTCGCATACGCATTGAAGCGACGAGCCACCTCGGCCACCGTAGCGTCGTGGAAGCGGATATCGGCAGGGAGCCACTGCGTCGCGGCCGCAACGCTCGCCTGGCCGCGGGCGGTGAGACGGCCGTCCTCGTCCACGCGGGCCGATTCGCCGCCGCGAAGATCGACGATGCGGTCACGTGGTGCGGTCGTGCCGGTGAGGCGTGCACGGGCTTTCGCAAGCCATGGCGAGGGTAGGTTCCATACCGACACCTGCCCGCTGACGACGGTGACCTGTGCGGCCTCGTCGCTGCGTTCCACGTCGAACACGGTGCCGATGTCGTCGATCTGCTGACGACCCACCGTGACCTTCATGGGGCGCGCAGGGTCCTTGCCGATATCGAAGGAGGCATGGCCTTGCAGCAGCTCGATATGACGTGCATCGGCGTCGAAACGAACGAGCATGGCGCTCTGCGGTGAAAGCTGCACCACGGTGTCGTCGTCGAGCGTGACCTCGCGGACATCGATGCCGGCGGCGTAGCGGATGCCCGGAGCTTCCGGGGATGGCCAGGCTGCAGTGATGCCACCGGATACCAGGAGGACCATCGCCGCGGCGGCTGCCCAGCGCCAGGTGCTGGCCCGGGGGTGTCGCGGCCTGGGATCGCCGATGAATCGGCTCCTACCGAAAGCCTCCGCCTCCATGGGCCACGATGCTTCCATTGGCGAGGGATCGCCGATACATCGGCTCCTGCCGGAGCTGGCTGCGGCTGCCGTCGCTGCTTCTGGCAGGAGCCGATTCATCGGCGATGCCCCTCGTGGGAGCCGATTAATCGGCGAAGGGTGCTCGCCACCCACTCCCCCCCGCAGCAGCACCACCGAACTCTCACTCGCCGCAAGCGCCTGCAACTCCCCCAGCGACATCGTCTCCGCCACCGTCGCTGCGCGCAGGTCGCCATGCATCTGGGCCATCGCCATGTATTCGGCCACGTGCTGCGGCGAATGCCGGAGCCAGTCCAGGAACCGTGCCCGCGTGCGATCGTCGGGCGACTCCTGCATGTCGAGATACCAGCTCGCCGCTTCTTCGATGAGGCGCAGGTCATTCATAACGTGCCATTCCTTGCCGACACGCGGCCAATCCCTTGACGATGTATTTCTTGACCATGTTCGGCGAGATCGAAAGCTGTTCGCCGATCTCCTTGTAGGAGAGGTCGTCGCGATAGTGCATCACCAGCACGGCGCGGCACTTGGGTGAAAGGCGGCCGATCAGCGTGGCCAGCCGCTGGCGGCGCAGCGCGCGATCGACATCGGCACCGGCATGGCACGGCGTGGCAAGCCGCTCGATGACTTCCTCGAGGCCCTCGCTGCTGATCGGAGCGCGCTGCTGCATCTGCGCGTGCTCCTTGACCAGGTTGGCGGCCACGGTGAACAGGTACGCCTCGGGGTTGCGCACCGCGCCGGCGCCTGCATTGCCGGATCGTAGCAGGCGAAGGTAGACCTCCTGCACGAGGTCCTGCGCATCCCAGCGATGGGCGACGCGGCGGAGGAAATAGTTGGCGAGGGTAGGCCCCTTGTCGGCCAGCAGCCGCGCCCAGCTCGGTGGGGTCTCGGCAGACACGTCGGCTCCTGGGTGATGCCGGGAGCCTAGGGGCCGAATGTTGCAACTTCAGGTCAGGGCCGCCCGATGGCCGGGCGGTCCTGCCGAACGTGCGGGGTGGAAGCGATCAGCTATCGGCCGCGCACTTGTCGTTCTCGCAGGCGAAGTCGATCTCCGCGCCCTTGCCGACCGTCAGCGGAATGTTCTTGCGGGTATCGAGGACCTTGCCGTCTTTCTCGAGGGTGACGGTATAGGTGCCCACGGGGACCGGGTTGATCCTGTAACGGCCGTTGTCGCCAATGGTGGCGTGGCGCTGTGCGCCCGTGGTGCTCTTGGCGGTCACCAGGCCACCGGCCGGACCCTGGCCGAACATGCTCGCCGTGGTGCCTTGAGCGTGCGCAGGCGTGACGGCATTGCCGAACAGGGTTGCGGCGGCGGAGACGGCGATGCCGAACAGGAATGTGCGATACCCGATGCTCTTCATGGAACTCCCTTCTGCGGACGGTGGATGACCTTCGACGTTTTATTTCAAGCGACGCGCGCAAGAAAGTGCCGCTGACGGAATGACTGTGTTGCCTGCCTGGAATCAATGGATGAAACCTGGGTGGTCGGCGCCGGCCGAATGAATCTATGCGAGACTCCCGGCACTAGCCCGGCCCCGGCCAGGCGCGTTCGTCCACCTGCCTCGAGGAACGATACGTGAAG
Organism: Luteibacter sp. P1_D3; assembly: GCF_056406135.1. NCBI lineage: Bacteria > Pseudomonadati > Pseudomonadota > Gammaproteobacteria > Lysobacterales > Rhodanobacteraceae > Luteibacter > Luteibacter sp. P1_D3. Next base: position 69,002 of record NZ_JBFUAT010000004.1, read on the forward strand.
AAACTCATCAACGATCCGCTCCAGGTCGTCAGCGAGATGGTCGAAGGCCTCGTGCTCGCCGACGACCGTCTCACTCGCATCGCCGGTCATAACGTCGTGCTGCGCCGCGACCATGCGCAGCATGCGGCCTCGGGCAAGGTGGCCCTCATCTCCGGCGGCGGCGCCGGTCATGAGCCCGCGCATGCGGGCTACATCGGACAGGGCATGCTCACCGCCGCCGTGGTGGGTGAAGTCTTCACCTCGCCCAGCGTCGACGCCGTCCTCGCGACCATCCTCGCCGTGGCCGGTCCGGGCGGCGTCCTGCTCATCGTCAAGAACTACACCGGCGACCGGCTCAACTTCGGCCTGGCCGCGGAACTCGCGCGCGCCGCCGGCGTGACCGTGGACCTGGTGGTGGTGGGCGACGATGTCGCGCTGGATACCGACGATGGCGCGGTCGGCCGGCGCGGTATCGCCGGTACGGTGCTCGTGCACAAAGTGGCCGGCGCCGCCGCCGAGGCGGGCCTTTCGCTGGCCGAGGTCAAGCGGGAAGCGCAGGGCGCCATCGATGCCGTCTTCAGCATGGGCCTGGGACTGGGCGCGTGCATCGTGCCCGCCGCCGGCACACCCGGCTTCGAACTCTCCGACACCGAAGTCGAGTACGGCCTGGGCATCCACGGCGAGCGCGGCGCAAAGCGCGGTCCGATCGCCACGGCCGATGCGATGCTCGATACCTTGCTCGATCGGTTGCTGGAACGCGGCAAGCTCCAGGCCGGCGAACGCGTCGCGCTGCTGGTCAACAACCTCGGCGGCACCGCCGTGCAGGAACTGGCCATCGTCGCCCGTCACGCGCTCATGCGGCTGGCCGCGGCGAAGGTCGAGGTGGCGATGGTGCAGGTTGGCACCTTCCTCACCGCGCTGGAAATGCCGGGCTGTTCGCTGAGCGTGATGCGCCTGGACGCCGGCCGCAGCGAGCGGCTGCTCGCGCCCGCGACTGCCGGTGCCTGGAGCGCTCCGACGCATCCGGTCACGACGGCACCGAGCGTCGAGGCACGCACGGCCACGCAGGCCGCGTTGCCGGCGGGGCCGGCCTGGAAGCTGTCCGAGCGCCCGGCGCGCTTCATCGCGTCGCTCCGCGCCGTGTCCGCTGCGTTGCAGAAGGCGGAACACACCTTGACCGAACTGGATTCCGTCGTCGGCGATGGCGACATCGGCCTGAGCCTGACGCGTGGTGCGCGAGCGGTCGACGCGGCGCTTCCCGACCTCGACACCGCGCATCCCGCCGCTGCGTTGCATGCGCTCGCCTCGATCCTGCGTCGTGAACTCGGGGGCACGTCGGGGCCGCTGTACGCCGCCTTCGTGGTGCGTGGCGCAAGCCATCTCGCCGAGCGCGACGAGGTCGACTCGCCGGCCGCCTGGGCGGCGGCCTTCCGCGCGGGCATCGAAGGCGTGCAGACCCTGGGTGGCGGCAAGGCGGGTGACCGCACCATGCTCGATGCCATGATCCCCGCGGCCGACGCGATGGATGCCGCGATCGCGCGCGGCGACGCAGCGCCTGCCATCCTTCGGGCGGCGATCGACGCGGCGCAGGCCGGCGTCGAAGCGACCCGGCAGATGCGGCCACGACTGGGCCGCTCGTCCTATCTCGGCGATCGCACGCTGGGTCACGCGGATCCCGGCGCTTTCGCCGTGGCGCTGTGGCTCGAAGCGATCGGCTCGGCATCGTAAAGGAGTGGCATCCATGACATCGCAGCCCGTCATCGTCCAGCCCACCGGGCAGGGTGACTTCCAGGTGCGGGTGAACGCACAGGGTCCTTCGTTCTTCGTCGACGAGCCGCTGGCGATGGGCGGCCTTGCCTCGGGGCCGACACCGTATGACCTGCTCAGTGCCGCCCTGGGCGCCTGCACGGCGATGACCCTGGGCCTGTATGCGCGGCGCAAGGGTCTTGCCCTGACCGATGTCCAGGTGTCGGTGACGCATCGACGGGACGCGATCACCGGGCGCGATACCTTCGAGCGCGCGCTTTACATCGAAGGCTCGCTCGACGAGGCACAAGCGGCGCGCCTGCTCGACATGGCGGACCGCTGTCCCGTCGGCAAGACCTTGAGTGCCGGCGCGGACATCGTCACCCGCCTGGCACCGAAGACCGAGCCGGTGATTCCCAACCGGCCCTGCGACCAGACGCATCCTGGTGCCATGCTCCAGGCGTGCGAGGAAATGGATGGCTGACTCGGCTTACTTACCGCCTTCCTTGACCAGGCGCGTAAGCAGGTCGATCTGGGCCTGCTGCTGGGCCAGTAGCTGCATGACCTGCTCGTTGCGCAACGCATCGAGCTTTTCGTGCAGGGCCAGGATCTCTACCTCGGCCTTGAGGTTCACTTCGTAATCGTAAGCGGCCATCTCGCGGTCCTTCGAGGACTGGCGGTTCTGGCTCATCATGATCACGGGGGCCTGGAAGGCGGCGAGCATGGACAGCATCAGGTTGAGGAAGATGTATGGGTAGGGGTCGACGGCCGAGCGACCGAGCAGCAGGCTGTTCAAGACCACCCACGCCACCAGGATGGCGACGAAGACGATGATGAAGGTCCACGAGCCGCCGAAGGCCGCGACCTTGTCCGCCAGGCGTTGACCGTACGTGGTCTTGGCATCGATGCGCTGGTTGATGTCTTCGGTGACAGCGGTCCGCCGGGTCGCGTGTTCGAGCACGCGTCGTGCGGTCTGGTTGAGCTTCGCGCCTTCCGTGCCGAACCAGCGTGCGGACGAGGTCAGGTAATCGAAGGGCGGCAGGTGACTCATGGGTATGCTCCGGGGAAGAAGGAAGTGACGGACTTTGGTCGAAACTACCCTGCTGCCGGCGCAAAGTCTTGTCTGTCGGTACGAGCTAGGACGAGAATGACGGCCTTATGCCCTTCCGTGGAAAGGAGCCCTTCGTGGCTACCGTCGTTGCGCAACCCGTCGTCGCCACGCTTACGCGCTCGGCCATCTTCCTCGTCCTCAAGGTCAATCCGGGCAGTAGCGCCGAAGAAGCCGTCCGCTCGCTCTGCGGCGACCTGGCCGGGCTGCTTCGCGCGGTCGGTTTTCGCGACCTCGACGGCCGGCTGAGCTGCGTCCTGGGCTTCGGCTCGGAAGCCTGGGATCGCCTGTTTGCCGGTCCACGTCCCGTGGAACTGCACACCTTCAGGGAAATCAACGGCGTGCACCGTGCGGTGTCGACGCCGGGCGACATCCTGCTGCACATCCGTGCCACCCGTGAGGATCTCTGCTTCGAGTTCGCCACGCAGGTGATGTCGCGTCTTGGCGATGCAGTTATCGCGCTCGACGAGGTGCACGGGTTCAAGTATTTCGACGACCGCGACCTGATCGGCTTCGTCGACGGCACGGAGAATCCACAGGATGCCGACGCCATCGAGGCGGCCGTCATCGGTGACGAAGATGCCGACTTCATCGGCGGTAGCTACGTGATCGTGCAGAAGTACCTGCACGACCTCAAGCGCTGGAACGCCGTGCCCGTCGAGGCGCAGGAACGCATCATCGGCCGGCAGAAGCAGACCAACATCGAGCTGGACGATGCGGTCAAGCCGTCCTACGCGCACAACGTGCTCACCTCCATCGTCGAAGACGGTGTCGAACTGGACATCGTGCGCGACAATATGCCGTTCGGCGAAGTGGGCAAGGGCGAGTTCGGTACCTATTTCATCGGTTACGCACGATCGCCGGCGCGCACGGAACAGATGCTCACCAACATGTTCGTCGGCAAGCCGCCCGGCAACTACGATCGCCTGCTCGACTTCAGCACGGCAGTCACCGGCAGCCTGTTCTTCGTACCCTCGGCGACCTTCCTCGACGGTATCCCGGATGCACCGGTCGCGCAGGCCGCCGGACAACGCGACGCGAACGGACAAGACAACAAGCCACGCGCATCGGATGGTTCACTCGGTATCGGTTCGCTAAAGACGGAGAACACGCATGAATAATCTTTTTCGCGAACTCGCACCCATCAGCGGCGGCGCCTGGGAGCAGATCGAAGACGAAGCGACACGTACGCTGAAGGAATACATGGCGGCGCGACGCATCGTCGATGTCGTCGGTCCCCGGGGCTACGACTATGCCGGCGTCGGCACGGGTCACACGCGCACGATCGACACGCCCCACGACGGCATCCAGGCGCGGCAGCGCCAGGTCGCCGCGATGGTCGAACTGCGTGTGCCGTTTGCACTGTCGCGCCAGGATCTGGACGACGTGGCACGCGGCTCGAACGATCCGGATCTTCAGCCGTTGAAGGATGCCGCCAGGCAGCTGGCCTTCGCCGAAGATCGCGCTGTCTTCGATGGCTATGCCGCCGCCGGCATCGCCGGTATCCGCAACACCTCCAGCAACGCGTCGATTGCCCTGCCAGCGGACCTGACGGCCTATCCGGTGGCGGTCGCGCAGGCCCTCAATGCACTGCGCCTCGCCGGCGTGAACGGCCCCTACCGGCTGGCGATCGGCGCCAAGGCGTACGCCGACCTCAACGGGGCCACCGATGAAGGCTACCCCGTTTTCCGCGAGCTGCACGCGATGCTCGACGGCGGCATCGTCTGGGCACCTGCGATCGAGGGTGGCGTGCTGACCACGACGCGCGGTGGCGACTTCGAGATGCACCTCGGCCAGGACGTTTCCATCGGCTACGACTCGCACGACGCGAAGGAAGTCCGCCTGTACCTGCAGGAGACCTTTACCTTCCTGTCGCTGACGACGGAAGCGTCCGTCAGCCTCACGGCCTGACCCTCGCGCAGTCAGGCTTTCTGCAACGTGGCCATCAAGGCGAGCAGCGCCTTGGCGGTCACGGTCGACGAGGCCGGGTTCTGCCCGGTGATCAGGTGGCCGTCGGTGATCGTGAAGGGCTCCCAGTTGGCGACCTTCTCGAACTTGCCACCCAGCCGCTGTAATTCGTCTTCGACCAGGAAGGGGACGACCTTGATCAGGCCCACCGCCTCTTCCTCGTCGTTGGTAAAGCCGGTCACCCGCTTTCCCTTGACGATGGATTCGCCCTTGTACTTCACGTGGTGCAATACGCCGGGTGCGTGACATACCGTGGCGACCGGCTTGTCCGCGTTGTAGAAGGCTTCGATCAGCGCGATGGATACCGGGTCTTCGGCGAGATCCCACATCGGCCCGTGGCCGCCCGAATAGAAAATCGTATCGAAGTCCTTCTCGGCGACGCTGTCCAGCTTCACCGTGTCGGCGAGAACCTTGAGTGCGGCGGGATCGGCCTTGAAGCGCGTCTGCGCCGGCGTCTGGTTGTCCGGCTCGTCGCTCTTCGGATCGATGGGCGGCTGGCCGCCCTTGGGCGATGCGACCGTGACCGACACGCCGGCATCCGTGAACACGTAATAAGGCGCGGCGAATTCCTCGAGCCAGAAGCCGGTCTTGCGTCCCGTGTTTCCCAACGTGTCGTGCGACGTGAGCACCATCAGAATCTTCATGGGATACCTCCACAGCGGCCCCCCGCTCTCCACTCTAGCGCCGTTTTTTTCGTCGCGACAATCATCCGCAGGTATGAGTGGGCGTCGCAAGATCGTCACGTTCAAACCGACGGGGGCGCTTCCAAGACGGTGATTTGCCTATCGGGGACGCTGCCTGAACGTTTCAACGGCCGATGGGTTCGTCAACGAAGGGGTATGGTCATGGCGTCACAATTCATGCGCTCCACGCGTTTGCAGTTCCTGACCGCCGCGGTCATCGCCGGCGCCATGTGTACCGTCCTGCCGACACCCAGCCACGCTGCCGGTGTGTCACCTGTTCAGGCGGCACCGCAGGCCGACGATACGTCGATTCGCCCCTTTCCGAAGATCCACTTCTCCGACGAGGCGCTCCAGGACCTGCGCCGGCGTATCGCTGCCACCAGCTGGCCGAGCCCGGAGCTTGTGCCGGATGCGACGCAAGGCGTGCAGATCGCCACGTTACGCAAACTGGCCGACTACTGGCAGTCCGGTTACGACTGGCGAAAGGTCGAGGATCGCCTTAACGCGCTTCCGCAATTCGTGACCACGATCGATGGCGTGGACATCCACTTCATCCACGTGCGCTCGAAGAACAAGAACGCCTTGCCGATCATCATCACGCACGGCTGGCCGGGCTCGATCATCGAGCAGATGAAGGTCATCGATCCGCTGGCGAACCCAACAGCCCACGGCGGCAAGGCGTCGGACGCCTTCGACGTGGTCGTACCATCGCTGCCGGGCTACGGCTTCTCGGGCAAACCGACCGTCGTGGGCTGGGATCCCCAGCACATCGCACGCGCCTGGACCATCCTGATGAAGCGTCTCGGCTACAAGCACTTCGTGGCGCAGGGCGGCGACTGGGGTGATGCGGTGACCGAACAGATGGCCGTGCAGGCACCGCCGGAGCTGCTCGCGATCCACACCAACATGCCCGCGACCGTGCCCGACGATATCGCCAAGGATCTTGCGGCCGGCGCTCCCGCGCCCGCGGGCCTGGCACCCGACGAAAAGAACGCGTACGAGATGCTCGACACGTTCTACAAGCATGGCCTGGGTTACGCCCAGGAGATGACGAATCGGCCACAAACGCTTTATGGACTCGAAGACTCGCCGGTCGGCCTGGCGGCCTGGATGCTCGATCACGATGCGCGAAGCTATGCCTTGATCACCCGCGTGTTCGACGGCACGCCCGAAGGTCTCTCGCGCGACGACATTCTCGACAACGTCACGCTGTACTGGCTGACGCATACGGCAGTGTCCTCGGCCCGGCTGTATTGGGAGAACAAGCTGGCGTTCTTCGAACCCAAGCACGTCACCATTCCGGTGGCGGTGAGCGTGTTCCCGGATGAAATCTATGCGGCACCAAAGAGCTGGGCGGTGAAGGCGTTCCCCAAGCTCATCCACTTCAACACCTTGCCCAAGGGCGGCCACTTCGCCGCCTGGGAGCAGCCGGACGAGTTCGTTTCCGAGATCCGGACGTCGTTCAAGACGGTTCGTCCGAAGTAGTAGCCCTGCAAAACGTGCATAGCTGATATGGCTAAACGAAGAAGGCGATGGGCCGATAGCCCATCACCTTTTCTCGGAAGAAACGCACGATGCGATTTACGGTAGGACGCAAGATTTTCGCCGCCATGAGTGTCGGCTTTGTCATCGCATTGGCGCTGGGCGGTGTGGGCCTGATGGCCCTGAACGCCACCTTCGGGGATCTGGACACCACCTTCCACCGCAACCTGCTGCCCGTGGCGCAGGTGGGGCATATTCGCGCGGCGATTGCGACCCAGCGCGGTGCCGTCAGTCGTGCGCTGCTGTTCGCGACCACGGATGCCGCTGAAGGCGCATCGCGCCTCATTGGCACGCTGGACCACGATATCGACACGCGTTGGCAGTCCTATCGCGGCGAAAGCCTGCGTTCGGCCGATGAGGAAAGCGCGGCGCACGAGTTCGAGGACGCGCGGCGCGCCGTGAGTCCGCTGATGACCCAGTCGCTTGGCTTGCTCCGTGATGGCAAGCACAAGGAAGCGAGCGAGCTTGCCCTGCACGACCTCGCCGCGGCGTTCGACCGCGAGAGCGCCGCCATCCTGCGTAACGTGACGCTGAACGAGAAGGCCGCGGGCGACCAGTTCGCCGCTGCCCAGGGCCGTCATAACCGCGCCATCGTGACCAGCCTGCTGATCACCGCAGCGGGGCTCATCGTGTTGTGCATCGCCGGCTGGCTGCTGCTCCGTTCGGTCATGGCACCGCTGCGGGTGGCGAGCAGACTCGCCTCCGAGATCAGCCAGGGTGCGTTGAATCATCGCCTGGAAGTCAGCGGCGACGACGAGCTGAGCGATACGTTGCGCTCCCTCGGCGCCATGGACAGGACGCTGGCCTCGGTGGTCGATCAGGTCCGCCAGGGGGCGAGAAGTGTGTCGCAGGCGGCCGCGGAGATCTCGCAGGGCGTCGACGACCTGTCGCAACGCACCCAGTCGCAGGCGGCCTCACTCGAGGAAACCGCCGCGTCCATGGAGCAGATGGCGGCGTCGGTCCGGCAGAATTCCGAAGGCGCTCGCGTCGCGTCGACGATGACCCGCGATCTTCATACGGATGCCAGGCGCGCGGCTGAGGTGGCGCGGTCGGCGGAGGAGGGCATGCAACGCATCCAGGCGGCGACGGGCAGCATTTCGGATATCGCCGGACTGATCGACGAAATCGCCTTCCAGACCAATCTCCTTGCCTTGAACGCCGCCGTGGAAGCGGCACGCGCAGGCGATCACGGGTTGGGTTTCGCCGTCGTTGCGGCCGAGGTCCGGCGCCTTGCGCAGCGTAGTGCGACGTCCTCGCGCGACATTCGCAAGCTCGCCGCGGAGACGGGTGAAAGCGTGACAGCCGGTGCGGACCTGGTGCGCTCCACAGGGCGTTCGCTGGAGGACATTCACCTGGGCACCGCACGTGTCGCGACCATCATCGGCGAGATCGCCGCGGCCTCGAACGAGCAGGCCTCCGGTGTCGATCAGGTCGTGCAAGCGGTCTCCGCGCTGGACGACGCCACCCAGCGGAACGCGGCGCTCGCGGAAGAGGCGAGCGCCGCGAGTCGCACTTCGCTGGAGCTGGCGCAGGGCCTGTCCGAACAGATGGCGTTTTTCCGTCTCATCCCGTGACGAAGCGATCTCCGGCCGCTGATCGCCCGGCGCGTCGCCTCAGTCACTCAGCTCGATGGGCTCGACCAGTTCGGGGCCGTTGTTTTTCGGCGAGCTGACGGCCTTGGTCACCGGGTAGTAGACGAGGTCCGGCTCGTTCGCCGCGTCGATCGCTGCCACGGCCTTGTCGACATCGGCGAACAGCCAGTCTTCCCAGGATGCCGGTGCGAGAATGACCGGTTGACGGTCATGGATGTCACCGCCCACCTTGCCGGGCTCGCCGGTGATGATGGCGTACGTGCGCAGCGGTTTGTCGTCCGCATCGCGCCAGGTTTCCCACAACCCCGCGAAGACCATGAGGCTGCCGTCGGGTGGCCGCACGAAGTACGGCTGCTTGTGGCCTTTCTCGCCCTGCCACTCGTAGTATCCGGACGCGGGAACCAGGCAGCGGCGCCGACGCATGGCGGCGCGGAAGGCGGGTTTCGCAGCAATGCCCTCGCGGCGGGCGTTGATCAGCTTCGCGCCGATGCCGGCGTCTTTCGCCCAGGAAGGTATCAGACCCCATCGATACGCCCCCACGTGCAATGCGGCATCTTCATGCGTCACCACGAGGGCGCGTTGCGTCGGCGCGATATTGAAGTGATCGTCGCGCTGGTTGATCTCGCTGATGAGGTCCAGCTCGAGGCGTTCGAGCACCTCGCGGGCTTCGCGAGACACACTGACCGGGCCGTAGGTTGCGTAGCGTCCGCACATGATGGCGAGACTAAGGCGGCGATCATGCCGACGGCGTGTACGCGCCGGTCAGGACACCGGTCGCGACTGACGTGCCCGCTCGACCGCATCGAGCAGCTGTTCGCGATCGAAGGGCTTGACCAGGAACACGGCCGAGCGCGGCGCCGGCTCGAGATCCTCCGGCAGGCGGCTGGATACGATCACGATGGCCGTGTCCGGGCGATCGCGAAGCGCGGCGTTGAGCAGTTCCCGGCCGCGCCGCTCGCCGGGAATGTCGGCATGCACCACCATCAGGACGAGTTCGTCCATCTCCTGGAAAGCCTTACGGGCATCGCGGTAGGTCACCGTCGCCCGGGTCTCGTAGCCGGCGTCTTCGAGCACCATTGCCACCGTCTCGGCAACCATGCTCGCCCGGTCGAAGACCAGGGCGGACGGCGCGGATGACGGCTTGGGGTTCATGGGAGGGAGTCTATCCCTCCCGGGCTTTCTTTGGGGTGTCGGCGTGTCAGCCGGCCGGCTCCTGCGGCGGCCACTCGGCGTTGATGGTCTTGACCCGGGTCATCAGCTCGCGGACTTCCTGGTTCCGGTCCGCGATACGCTGCTCTTCGGCGGCCCGCTGCGCGGCGAAGTCCTGGTTGGTGCCCTGGACCGCCTCGTGGACGAGCCGGCAGGTTTCCTCGACGTTGGTCGCGCGGGTGTGGAAGCCGAGCCGATCGGCCAGGATTTCCATTTTCAGGCCCGGGTGGGTCTGCTCGAGCCCGCGGGCGCGGACGATGAAGAATTGCTGCCAGTCGCGCTCGGGGGCGCCACTGAGTACCGCTTCCACGCGCGGGATGTCCGGCCGGTCGAACTGCTCGGTGTCGTCGATCGCCTCGAACGATTCGATGTCGATCCAGTCGCGGCTGGCCATGGGCGCTTCCTTGGGTAGGGTTGAAGGGGTGGGCGCGGGATTGTTGGCGCGCGGATGTCTACGCGACGTGGGGACGCGGCGGAGCCCGTGCTTTCACAGATCGTGCACGGTCGGAAACCAATGCTCTTCACATTCCCCGTGGAGCCATCCCCATGCGTTATCTCGCCTTTGCCGGTGTCGTGCTGCTCGCCGGCTGCGCTACCCAGAACCAGCGTCACGTCGGCATCCACGACGTGCTCTCGAGCACCACGTTCTCCAACCAGGACGCGGCCGACGGCGATGCCACGCTCAATGTGGTGCGTGAGCAGGGTCTCTGGGGCGCGGGTTGCTCCAGTGCCATCTATCTGGACGACAAGATGGTCGCGGATATGGAAATTGGGCAACAGCTGGTGCTCCACGTCCCGTCGGGCACGCGCAAGCTCAGCGTCTACACGCATGGCGCTTGCAACGGCGAACGACTCGATGCCGATGCCACCGTGGGCCAGGGCGAGACGAAAACCTTCTCCATCCCCGCCAGCGGCGACGGCCTGGCAGCGCAGGCACCGCCCAAAGCGTGACGCGACTTGTCTTCCTGGTCGCGAGGGCGTAAGAATCGAGGCACACCGCCCAGGTTGGAGCTGCATCGTGCATCGTCGAACCGTTGGCCAGTATTCGGTGGAAGTACGCACGCTGCGGGCACCCTCGGGCGTCTGGAAAGCTGCCTACATCGTCGAGCCCGCCCTGCATGCGGGCCCGCGTGATTTCGTCATGATCACGCTACTCGAGGAATTCGACGACGAACGCGTGGCGGTCGACGCCGCGATGGAGCGAGGCATGAGCCACGCCGACTGGCTCGATGTGGCGCGCCGAACGTATACTGGTTGACGTGACCAGGGCGCCGACCTCGTCGTAACGCCTCCGCGACGACCTCCCACCTAGCTTCGCCTGCATGAGGGCCGCCGGTCTTCTTCCGGCGGAGTGTCATCCTTGCAGCGCACGATCCTCTACGTTCCCTTCAACGCGTCGGCACACGGTCAATGGACCCTGCGCCGCAATGCCGAGCTGGTCGGTCAGTTTCCTACCCGCGACGAGGCCGTACGCCACGCGCTCGCGCTCACGGCGTCGATCCAGAACCTGCCCGGGCACGAAGCGGCGATCAAGGTGGAAGACGAGGCAGGCGTCTGGCGCGTGGCCGATAGCGCGACGCTCTAGGCCTTTTCGGCAGGCGTCGCAGGATGTGAGACCGCCGGGCGCGATAACAGGCGCCCCTGTCTCCCGGATGCCGCCATGGCTGCCTACCTCAAAGCCCGCCTCACCGATGAGGCGGATTCCGCCCTGGCGGTCAGCCATGACGGCAGCACGCTGGCCCGGCGACTCAGCGTCAAGTACAGCGATCGTGTCGCGACGGCATTTACCGTCTTCGGCCGGGAAGGCCAGTTCGTCCCGCTCCCCGACGACCTGCCTGCCGGCCTGTCCAAAGCGCTGACCGCGCACGGCATCGAGCGCCTCTACAGCCATCAGCAGGAAGCCTGGGAGGCTGCCCGCTCGGGCCGGAACGTCCTGGTCTCGACACCGACGGCCTCGGGCAAGACGCTCTGCTACACCTTGCCGGTGATCGCGTCGGTGCTGGAGGCCGGGGCCAAGGCCCTGTACCTGTTTCCGACCAAGGCGCTGGCGCAGGATCAGGTCGCCGAACTGCTCGAGCTCAACCGGGCCGGTGACCTCGGCGTGAAAGCCTTCACCTTCGACGGCGACACGCCCGGCGACGCCCGTCAGGCCATCCGGCTACACGGCGACGTGGTGGTCAGCAATCCCGACATGCTCCATCAGGCGATCCTTCCCCATCACACGAAGTGGGCGCAGTTCTTCGAGAACCTGCGTTACGTGGTGATCGACGAAATCCATACCTATCGCGGGGTGTTCGGCTCGCACTTGGCCAACGTGCTGCGGAGGCTCAGGCGGATCTGTGCCTTCTACGGCGTCACCCCGCAGTTCATCCTCTGCTCGGCCACCATCGGCAATGCCACCGAGCATGCGCAGGCGCTGATCGAGGACGAGGTCGTCACCATCACGCACAGTGGCGCGCCCAGTGGCGACAAGCACATCCTGCTGTGGAATCCACCGGTCATCAATCCGGATCTCGGGCTGCGCGCGTCGGCACGCTCACAGACCAACCTGATCGCACGCGTGGCGATCAAGGCGAAGATGAAAACGCTGGTCTTCGCGCAGTCGCGACTGATGGTCGAGGTCCTGACCAAGTACCTCAAGGATGTTTTCGATCACGATACGCGGCTGCCGGCCCGTATCCGTGCGTACCGTGGCGGTTACCTGCCCACCGAGCGACGCGAGGTGGAGCGCGCCATGCGTGCCGGCGCCGTCGACGGCATCGTCTCCACCTCGGCGCTCGAACTGGGTGTCGACATCGGCAGCCTCGACGCGGTGGTGCTCAATGGCTATCCGGGATCGATCGCCGCCACCTGGCAGCGTTTCGGCCGGGCAGGGCGACGGCAGCAGCCCTCGCTCGGCGTGCTCGTCGCCACCAGCGCGCCGCTCGACCAGTACCTGATGCGCCACCCGGCCTTCCTCACCGAGGCAACGCCTGAGCAGGCCCGCATCCAGCCCGACCAGCCCCTGATCCTGCTCGACCACATCCGTTGTGCGGCCTTCGAACTGCCCTTCATCGCCGGCGATGCCTTCGGCCCCGACGACGCTGGCCCGTATTTGCAGGTGCTCGCCGAGGCCGAAGTGCTGCACCAGGAGGGCGACCGTTGGGAGTGGATCGCCGACAGCTACCCGGCCAATGCCGTGAGCCTGCGCTCCGTGGCCGATGGCAACTTCGTCGTCGTCGATCGCACCGACGGACGGCAGGCGATCATCGCCGAAGTGGATTACTCAGCCGCGGCGTTGACGCTGTACGAAGGCGCGATCCACATGATCCAGTCGGTGCCCTACCAGGTCGAGAAACTCGATTGGGAAGGGCGCAAGGCGTRTTGCACGCGCACCCGCGTCGACTACTACACGGATGCCATCGACTACACCAAGCTGAAGGAACTGGAGTGCTTCGACGGCAGCACCTCGGGCGAGGGAAGCGCCCGCCACGGCGAGGTACACGTGGTGCGTCGTGTGTCCGGCTACAAGAAGATCCGGTATTACACGCACGAAAACATCGGCTACGGACCGGTCAACCTGCCTGACCAGGAACTGCATTCCACCGCGGTGTGGTGGCAGTTGCCGCAGAGCGTGCTCGACGAGGCCTTCCGTTCGCGCCAGCACGCGCTCGATGGATTCCTCGGTGCGGCGTATGCCCTGCACACGGCGGCCGTCGTCGCGGTGATGGCCGAGCCGCGCGATCTGCAGAAGGCGGTGGGCTCGGGCGACGGCGGCTGGTCGGCCCAGGTGGACGCCACGGGGCGCGGTCAGATTCGCGCACCGGATGGCGGTCTGGCGTTGGCCGATGCACTCGACCGCTTCCTGCCGACGGTTTACCTCTACGACAACTTCCCAGGAGGCGTCGGTCTCAGCGAGCCGCTGTTCCTGCGCGCCACCGAACTGCTCACCCATGCACTCGCCACCGTCGAAAGCTGCGAGTGCAAGGCCGGCTGCCCCGCCTGCGTCGGTCCCGTCCTCGCCGCCGACGAGCATCGCGACGTCACACCCCGCGCACTCGCGGCCCGCGTCCTCCGCCTGCTCGGTGCTGGCGCGTGACTGACCTCGCCTCACGCCTGGCCGCCCTCCGCCGCCAAGCCGGCGGAAAACCCGCTCAGACAGGCGGAACGCAGGCTGTCGTAGGAGCCGATTCATCGGCGAAAGGGGCTGGCCTCGCTCCGCAGGGATCGCCGATAAATCGGCTCCTACCGAGCGCCAGGGGCGTCTCTGGCGAACCGTCCTCCAACAAACTCGCCGTCGACCTCGCTGCGCTCCGCCGCATGGCCGGTGTACGCGAACGGCTCGGCCAGCCGCGCCTGCCGCCGCGCACCTTCAGCCGTGACGTTCCGGGCGAAGAGATCGCTCCGGGCCTGCGCTACCTCGAACAACGCTACGCGTGGCCGGACGCCCCCGCGGAACTCGATCTCACCTTCGCACGCCTGACCAGCGCCCGTCGCGAACACCTGCTGCATTTCGATACCGAAACGACCGGCCTCGCCGGCGGGACCGGCACGCGTGCTTTCATGATCGGCGCAGCGGATTGGCATGACGGTGGGCTGCGCGTGCGTCAGGTCTATATCACCACCATGGCGGCCGAAAGCGACATGTTGAAGGCGTTCGCCGGGTGGGTCGACGCGGATACCGTGCTCGTCAGCTACAACGGAAAATCCTACGACGCGCCGTTATTGGCGACGCGCTATCGACTCGCACGCATGAACAACCCGCTCGCCGGGTTGATGCACGTCGACCTGTTGCATCCCATGCGTCGGCGCTACCGCCAGGTGTGGGAGAACTGCAAGATGCAGACGGCGGAACGACACCTGCTGCGGATCGTGCGCGAGGACGACCTGCCGGGTTCGGAGGCGCCTCGTGCGTGGCTGACCTATCTTCGTGGCGGTTCGTCGGGCGATCTCGTGCGTGTCGCCGCGCACAATCTGCAGGACGTGCGAAGTCTCAGTGGCCTGCTGGTCGAGGCCCACGGCTGGGCAGGGCAAGACGCAGCACCCGATTCGCCGCGCGGTAACGAAAAATAGACGGCGACCCGCGCACGCTCACCTGACTTCTTTCAAGCGCGAGGAGACGAGACATGAGCGAGGCGACCAAACCCTGCGACCACGACGGGTGTAATTGCCAGATTCCCGTGTCGCGTGACTTCTGCAGCGAGAGCTGCCGCATGGCGGCCGAAAGCCAGAACGTCGGAGGCGCCTGCGAGTGTGGCCACGCGGCCTGCCAGCAACGGCAATGACAAGACGCAGGAGAGCAAGATGACTGACGACAAGAAAGACCAGCCGACATCCGGCTATCGCGAAGAAAACCTGAAGCCTTCGCAGGGCAAGCCCAAGGTTCCCGGGGAAGGACACCCGAAGGAATCACAGAACAACCCCGATCAGAAGCCCGGCAAGCAGGGCTCCTGATCAGGGTCTCAATCATGACGCTCTCTGTAGGAGCCGATTCATCGGCGATCAGGTGCTTGCCTCACCCTTGCCCGCTGCCGCGGGATCGCCGATGAATCAGAGCAAAGCAATCAGGCTGCCTTGCGGATGACGGCACCGATCGAAGCGATCGCGCCACCGACGGCCTTGGCCTTGTGGTCGTCGCTCATGGCGACGCCCTCGGCGCGGACGAATTCGATGTCGGTGACACCGAGGAAGCCGAAGATGGCACGCAGGTAGGGTTCCTGGAAGTCCATGCCGGCGGCGGGTGCGCCCTGGCTGTAGACGCCACCACGCGACGATGCGATGACCACGCGCTTGCCGCCTGCCAGGCCTTCCGGGCCGTTCGCGGTGTACTGGAAGGTCTTGCCGGCGACCGTAATGCGGTCGATCCAGGCCTTCAGCGAGCTGGTGATGCTGAAGTTGTACATCGGCGCGCCGATGACGACCACGTCGGCGGCAAGAAACTCCTCAAGCACAGCGGCGCTTTCGGCGGCGGCCGGATCGTTTTCGCCGGCCGGCAGGCCCCAGTGACCAAGCGGGGCGGCATGGAGATCACGGTAGGTGACTTCGACGCCCGGATGGTTCTGGACGAACTCCGCCACGATCGCTGCCGTCAGGCCGCGGGAAACGGAGTAGGCGCCGAGCGCGCTGGCATCGAGATGCAGGAGTTTCATGGGTGTTCCTCAGTCGTAAACCGCAGGTCGCGGCACGGGGGAAACGATACGCCGGCGACAATCGCCTGATTAGCCCGCCTGGAGTAGACTCATTGTTTCGAATCAGAAACGACGGATGCCCGATGGACGGCGCGCTGCAAGACCTTAACGATCTCTACTTCTTCGCCTCGGTGGTCGAGCACGGCGGGTTCTCGGCGGCCGGCCGCGCCCTGGGTATCCCCAAGTCCCGCCTGAGCAAGCGTATCGCCCAGCTCGAGGATCGCCTCGGGGTCCGGCTGCTCCAGCGGACAACGCGCCGTTTCGTCGTCACTGAGATCGGCGAACGCTTCTACGCCCATTGCCGGGCCGTGCTGGAAGAGGCGCGCGCCGCCCAGGACGCCGTGGACGAGCTGCGCACCGAGCCCCGCGGCATCGTCCGCGTGAGCTGTCCCGTCTCGCTGGCGCAGAACGTGCTCGGTCCGATGCTGCCGGCCTTCCTGCTCGAACATCCCAAGGTCCAGGTGCGTGTCACCGCGACGAACCGCCGTGTCGACGTCATCGGCGAGGCCTTCGACGTCGCGATCCGCGTCCGCGAGAAGCTCGACACGGACGCCACGCTCGTTCTGCGCAGCATCGGCTACGCGCGCAACCTGCTGGTCGCAAGCCCGAAGTTCCTCGACAGCAACGGACGCCCGAAGACGCTCGACGAACTGGCGGCGCTGCCCGCCCTGTCGATGTACGAGCACGAAGGCGCCCAGGTGTGGGAACTGGTCGATTCCAACGGCAAGAAGGCGGCGGTCGAGGTCAAGCCGCGGCTGGTCAGCGGCGATTTCACGGTGCTGATCGCCGCTGCCGTGCAGTGTTGCGGTGTCGCGCTGTTGCCGGAGGATTATTGCGGCCCGCTGATCTCCAGCGGTCAGCTGGAGTGGGTCCTGCCCGAGTACACCACGGCCCAGGGTACCCTCCACTTCGTCTACCCGAGCCGCCGGGGCCTGTTGCCGGCCATCCGTAGCTTCGTCGACTTCCTTGCCGACCGCCTGCCCAAGGCGCAGGCGGAGTTCCACAAGGACTGCGACAAGGTCGCCGCCGACCCCAGCAAGGCGGCAGCGATCACCATGGCCCGCATGTTAGGATCGAGCCCTTCGGCCACGTTTGGCCGTCCAAACGAGTAAGGATGTTCGATGCAGCTCGAAACCAAGCTTCCCAAGGTCGGCACGACTATCTTCAGCGTCATGAGCCAGCTCGCGCTGGAACACAAGGCGGTCAATCTGGGCCAGGGTTTTCCTGATTTCGAGCCGCCGGCGCCGTTGCGCGAGGCGATCACGCGGGCCATGGCCGAGGGCAAGAACCAATACGCCCCGGGCATCGGCATCCCCAAGCTGCGCGAGCAGATCGCCGCGAAAACCGAGCGCCTGTACGGCCATCGGGTGAGTCCGGACACCGAGGTGACGGTCACCTCGGGTGCGACCGAAGCCTTGTTCTCCGCCATCGCCGCCGTGGTGAGGGCAGGGGAGGAAGTCATCGTTTTCGACCCATGCTACGACAGCTACGAGCCGGCGATTGAGCTGCAGGGCGCCACCGCGGTGCATATCCCGCTGACGCTGCCCACCTTTGCGATCGACTGGCAGCGCGTGCGCGACGCCGTGACGCCGAAGACGCGCATGATCCTGATCAATTCGCCGCACAATCCGTCGGGCGCCGTGCTGTCGCGCGCGGACCTGGACGAACTCGCCGCCATCGTGCGTGACACCAGCATCGTGGTGCTGTCCGACGAGGTCTACGAGCACATCGTGTTCGACGGTGCGGAGCACCAGAGCGTGCTGCGTCACGAGGAACTGGCTACCCGCAGCATCGTGGTTTCGTCGTTCGGCAAAACCTACCACTGCACCGGCTGGAAAGTCGGTTACGCCATCGCGCCCAAAGCGCTCACGGCCGAGTTCCGCAAGGTGCACCAGTACCTGACGTTCTGCACGTTCAATCCCGCGCAGTGGGCGTTCGCCGAATTCCTCGAATCGACGCCGGAGCATTACCTCGATCTGCCCGCGTTCTATCAGGCCAAGCGTGATCGCTTCCGCCAGCTGATCGCGCCGTCGCGGTTGAAACTGCTCGACGTTCCGGGCGGCTACTTCCAGCTCGTCGACTACAGTGCGATCCGCGATCTGGACGATATCAACTTCAGCGAGTGGCTCGTCCGCGAAGGCGGCGTCGCCGCGATTCCGCTGAGCCCGTTCTACGAAAGCGCACCGGACACGCGGCTGGTCCGGCTGTGCTTCGCCAAGAACGACGCCACGATGGAAGCCGCCGCGGAGCTCCTGTGCAAACTCTGACCGTTTCGCTCATCCAGGGCGCGACGCGCTGGCATGACGCTGCCGGCAATCGCGAGTACTACGGCAACCTGGTGCGCAGTGCCGCACCCAGCGACCTCATCGTGCTGCCGGAAACCTTCCTCTCGGGCTTCACCAACGACACGCTGGCCAACGCCGAAACCATGGACGGTACCAGCGTGGCGTGGATGCGTGCGCTGGCCACCGAAGTGAACACCACGCTCACCGGCAGCCTCGTCATTCGCGAAGGCGATACGGTATTCAACCGGTTGCTGTGGGCCTCGCCGGACGGTTCGCTGGCCTACTACGACAAGCGCCACCTGTTCCGCATGGCCGGCGAGCACACCCGCTACGGCGGTGGCAACGAGCGGCTCATCGTCGAGCTGAAGGGTTGGCGCATCCTGCCGCAGGTCTGCTACGACCTGCGCTTCCCGGTGTGGCTTCGCAACGGTCGCCGCGAGGAAGCCGCCGGCGGCATGGACTACGACCTGGCCCTGTTCGTGGCCAACTGGCCGGCGCCGCGACGCCACCCGTGGCGCACCTTGCTGCGTGCCCGTGCGATCGAGAACCTCGCTTACGTCATCGGTGTGAACCGCGTCGGCGTGGATGGCAACGACCTTCCTTACGCGGGCGACAGCGCGGTGATCGATCCGGTGGGCGAAGCCCTGGTGGAACTGGGTACGCAGGAGCAGGTCGTCACCGTGTTGCTGGATCCCGCACCGCTGAAGGCCCATCGCGACCGCTTCCCGGCATGGATGGACGCCGATCGCTTCGCCCTGGACACCACCGCCTGACCCCCGCCGTTGTAGGAGCCGATTCATCGGCGATCCCGCGGCAGCGGGCCAGGGTGTGGCCAGCACCCATTCGCCGATGAATCGGCTCCTACCGAAGCATGTGTTACCTCGCTGGCTCGAAGGGAACCGCAGGGCCGGCTTTCACGCTGTTGCGCCACGCGGCCAGCTTGCCCTCGATCCCGTCGCCGATGGCGATCTGCGGCTCCGAGGCTTGCAGCGAATCCTTGGTTTCCCACGCGGCGATCTCGGCC
The DNA here is from genome assembly GCF_056406135.1 of Luteibacter sp. P1_D3. Taxonomy (NCBI): domain Bacteria; kingdom Pseudomonadati; phylum Pseudomonadota; class Gammaproteobacteria; order Lysobacterales; family Rhodanobacteraceae; genus Luteibacter; species Luteibacter sp. P1_D3. The sequence continues at coordinate 88,305 of NZ_JBFUAT010000004.1, forward strand.
TTCGCCTTGCCGAAAGCCTCGATGAAATCCGGCGTCGCATTCAGCCCATCGACGAGCCACGCCCGACCGAAATACGTGATGTCCGAATCCACGCCGCAGCCGAACGACGTGCGGTCCGCGCGGGCCGAGGTCATGACCAGGCTTCCCGGTCCACTCAGCTTCGGGATGAACCCACCCGAATAGCAGGCGTTCACCACGACCACCTTCCAGCGGAAGGCATGCTTGGACAGGATCTGGGCCAGGCCGTCCGGGTCGAGCTGGTCGAGCGGGATCGGGTCCATGTCCACCAGCAGCGTGTGATCGCTGCCGCCGTGCGTGGCGACGTAGACGACGAGGATGTCCTCGCGTGGATCCATGACCTTCGCGAGCCCGTCGACGGCGCCTTCGAGGTTGGTCCAGCTGGCGAGCGGCCGCGTCGTCAAGGTCGCCGGATTGTTCTCCAGCACCAGCGTGTGGCCCGGACTGGCGAACCGCTTGCTGATCAGGCTGTCGACGTACTCCGCCTCGTTGCGGAAGACGTCTTCGGAGCCATCGCCGCCGAACGCCAGCGCGTACACGTTGGTTTTGCCCGGTGTCCGAGGCGCCAGGGCGCCGACTGCCTTGCGCAAGGCCTCCGGCTGGGCCGTGAAGATCTGCTCGGGCGTGGGCGCGTCGTTCGGCCAGTCGCTCGCTTCGAGCTCGGCCGACTCGTCGTCGCTGGCCGTGCTCGTGGCGACCGCGGGATCGACAGCGGCGCCGCCGTTAGCCGGAGCGATGCTGCCGGCTGACGCCGGCACCACGGCAGTGGTCGTCGCGGCAACCTCGCGGCGCGATGTCGAGGGCCAGTAGCCCGAGCGCAGCACACCGACGGTAAGCAGCGCGCCGGCAATGAACGCGGCAAACACATAGATCGGCGTCCGCCGACCCGAATCAGGGCGTGATGGCATCGAAGTCCGCCACGGTAGGATGGCCGGCATCCGTCAGCGCCTGCGGCGGCCGTACCAGTTGGATGGTCCGCATGCCCGCCTCGCGTGCGGCGTCCAGTTCCTCTTTGATGTCGGAGAGGAACAACACCTGGCCAGGCGGCAAACCGATGGCGTCGGCGATCTTCCGGTACGAAGCCGTCTCGCGCTTGTGCCCGGTCTGGGTGTCGAAGTAGTCGGTGAAGAGGGGCGTAAGGTCGCCCACCTCGGTGAAGCCGAACAGCAGCTTCTGCGCAGCGATCGAGCCCGAGGAATAAACGTAGAGCTTGAGGCCCCCGTCGTGCCAGGCGCGCAGACGCGCGGGCACCTCGGCATACATGTGCGAGGTGAAGACGCCGGACTCGTAGCCCTCGCGCCAGATCAGCCCTTGCAAGGCCTTCAGTGCCGTCGACTTGCGGTCTTCGTCGATCCAGCGGATCAGCAGGTCGATGATCTCGCCACGCGAGGCTTCCACGATACCCGCCTCCTTGGCCGCCTCGTGAAGCCAGTGCTGTACCTCGGCTTCGTCGGTATGCGTCTCGACGTAGGCGGGCAGATGCTTGCGGGCGTACGGAAACAGCACGTCCTTGACGAAGTCGATCGAGCTGGTGGTGCCCTCGATGTCGGTGAGGACGGCGCGGATATCGGACATGAGGGACAGCCTGGGGAGCGGGGAGACTCCGCAGGATAAACGACGGCGCCGGCAGACGAAACGGCCGGGCGTCAGCGCAGGGATCGTACGGTGAACAACTCACTGGCGATCTTCCAGCCATCGGGTGTCTTCACCAGCTGCAGCACCTTCCAGCCGGCGCTGCCGCCGTGACCGCTGCGGGTGACGAAGTCCAGCGATGCCTGTGCGAGCGGCCCGTCCTGGGCGATGCGCACGTTGTGGAAGCTCTGCTGGAAACGTTGCCCGCTACGGAACACCGCGTCGCGGAAACCGGCGTAGCGGCGCAGGTTCACCGTCGTCATGTCCCCGATGGAGCGACCCGGCGGAATCGCCGAGAACGGGATGTCATCGTCGAGCAGGAGCGCCCTGAAGCCCGTTTCGTCGCCTGCCGTCACACATTGGGTGTAGCGGTCGAGCACGGCGGCGATCGCCGCCAGGTCCGCTGCCGTCGAGGCGTGCTGACCGAGGCCATCCGGCCGCGCTGTCGCCTCGGCGGGCGCAGTGACGGCAGCGGCTGACAGGCCGAAGGTGAGGCCGAAGCCAACGACAACGCCGAGGGTAACGCCGAGAGCAAAGCGCTTCATCGACGCGTCGCCAGGTAGGGGACGTGCCAGGTGTCGACGCCCGCCGCCGGTTCGGGGAGCGCGTGCCAGAGCAGCACGCGCGTGACCCGCCAGCCTTGCGGATCGATGGCGACGATCGACGAGTGAAGTCCGTCGCGCGGATAGGCGGCGGCCAGCGCCAGCTCGCGGAGTGTCCGGCGACTCGCGCCGGGCGGAATGGGCGTCGTTTCCTGGGTCGCGTAGGCCGGCGGCTGGCTCGTGTCGAGCTGGCGAGCCCGCAGCAGGGTCCATGTGACGACCTCGGGCCTCCCGAACGCGTCGCACACCGCGGCGAAAGCATCGGAAAGCAGGAACTCGCGCATGCCGGTGGCCGAGCGCCAGAGGTAGAACGGCGCGTAGCGGTTCGGCTCTCCGAGCGCGGCGTCCGATACGAGAAAGGCCTTCTGCTCCAGGCCAGCCAGCCCATCGAACCCCGGTCCTTTTTCAACGACGCGTCGGTGGATGGCGGCCATGTCCATCGATCCAGGAAAGTCGAAGCGGTACTGCATCGCGATCATCGGCTGAGCCATCACAAGGATGGCTAGCAGCTTAGGCAGATCCATACCGCGCTAATATCGAAACATTCCAAACGAAAGCATTAGCAAGGTTAACGTATGCTCCTCGACCTTTCCGCCCTGCGAGCCCTGGCGATGGCTGTGGACCTCGGCGGCTTCGGCAAGGCGGCGCAGTACCTGCATCGGACGCCCGGCGCCATCAGCCTGCAGCTTCGCGGCCTGGAGGAGCGGATCGGCAAACCTTTGTTCCGCAAGACCGGCAGGACCCTGGCGCTGACGGAAGAAGGCGAATTGTTGTTGGGCTATGCGCGGCGACTGCTCGCGCTCAACGACGAGGCGGTCCTTGCCGTTGGCGCCTCCGGGCTCGAGGGCGCGGTGCGCTTCGGCATGCCCCAGGACTTCGCGCAAGGCGGCCTGACCCAGGCCCTCGCACGCTTCGGCCGCGCGCACACGTTGCTGCGCGTCGAACTTCGGGTCGACCGCAGTGAGCGGCTGGCGCGTGCCGTGATGGCCGACGAGCTGGACCTCGCCCTGACCTTTGGTGCCTTGCCGGGACATGTCACCCCGCCGCTCGCGGCCATGCCGGTGAGCTGGTTTGCGCATCCCTCGCTGGAGCTCGCGCCAAGCGACCCGGTTCCACTGCTCGTCCTCGACCCACCGTGTGGCTTCCGCAAGATCGCCATCGACGCCCTGGACCGCGCAGGCCGCGCGTGGCGACTCGTGCTGACCAGCGGGAGTGTCTCGGCGTTGTGGGCCGCTGCCGAGGCGGGATTGGGCGTGGTACCGCGGACGTCGCTGCATGTGCCGGCGTCACTGAAGACGGCCAGCGCGTCATGGGATCTGCCGGCGCTGCCCTGGGCGGATATTCATCTGATTGATCGCGGCGCGGGTGCGCCGGAGGCCGTCGGCCACCTCGCGCAGGTCATCCGCGACGTGGTAGGCGAGCTGGTTTGGGCCTGAGCGCTCGCCTCGCTCGAGTCAGGACGTCGCGGTTTCCGCCGCCGACGGGTGCGGGTTCATGCGCGGGAAACGCTCGGCGATGTCCTCGCCGGTGAAGCTCGCGACCCAGCCCTCGGTGTTGGTAAACAGGCGAATGGCCACAAAGTAGGGCGATTCGCTCATGTCGAACCAGTGCGGCGTGCCATCGGGGACGCCGATGAGGTCGCCTTTTTCGCACAGCACCTCGTAGACCCGGCCGTCGATGTGCAGGGTGAACTGACCGGCACCGGCGACGAAGAAGCGCACTTCGTCCTCGCTGTGCGTGTGCTCGTTGAGGAACTTCTGGCGGAAGGTTGCCCGATCCGGGTTGTCCGGCTTGAGGCTGATCACGTCGACCGACCGGTAGCCGTTCTCGGCCATCAGGCGATCGATGTCCGCACGATAGGCCTCGATGACCTCGTCCTGCGTGGCGCCCGGCGCGATCGGCTGGTTGGCCTCCCACTGTTCGAAGCGAACACCTACCGCGTTGAGGGCGGTGGCGATGGCAGCGTGGTCGGTATGCACGGCGACAGGGGCGTCGTGCTGGTTGTCGTCATAGATACGCAGACGGCTCATGGGGAAAGCCTCCTCAGGTCGAGTTCGCAGCCCAGCAGGAACTCCAGTGCCTCGAGATGGCGGCGGGTTTCCGCCATGTCGCGACCCCAGGTGTAGATGCCGTGGCCATTGATCAGATAGGCGTACAGCGGTTTGCCGCTGTCGATCCAGGCGTCGACCTGGGCCTCCAGTTCGGGCATGTGCTGTGTATTGGGGAAGACGGGAATATCGAGCACGCTTTCGTGCGTGGTGTAACCGGAAATCGCCTTCTGCAGCTCCCAGCCCTCCAGGTGCACGCGACCTTCCGCGGCGAACAGCCGCGAGGCGACGCTCTGCGTTCGCGAGTGGGTGTGCAGTACCGCGTTGGCCTGCGGAAATCGGCGATAAATCTGGGTGTGGAGGCCGGTTTCGGCGGACGGGCGGTTGTCCGAGCCGACCGCCTTACCGTCCATGTCCACGACCATGATGTCGTCGCGGCCGAGACGGCCCTTGTCACGCCCCGAAATCGTGATGGCGGCCAGGTCGTTGTCGAGGCGCATCGAGAAATTGCTGCTTGTCGCCGGCGTCCAGCCAAAAGCAGCCAGCTCGCGTGYGGCGTCGGCAATGGCGTCGGCACGCTCGGCCAGCAGGGTGGGATCGATGTGGGACAAGGTCTTCGACATGGGATTTGGACGTCCAAACAGGGGGCGAATATACCACGGGGGCAAACCGGCTCCCGCGATAATGGGAACCACTCCATTTTCCCCGACCGGGTACGATTTCGGTCAGCACCGGCCAAGATACGCGCCGGATCACCATCGACGGAGGTTTTACCCATGTCGGAACACGATAAGAATGTTGAGGGGCGTCGCCGGTTCCTCAAGGTCGCCGCCGGCGGCGTTGCTGTTGCCAGCGTGCTCGGCACCTTGCCGCGCATGGCCCAGGCCCAGGATCTGCCGCACCTCTCGCCCTCCGATCCGACGGCCTCGGCCCTCAAGTACACCGAGGACGGTGCCAAGGCAGCCGGCAAGAAGGCGCCCGGCGACGCCTGCATGAACTGCAACTTCTACCAGGGCAAGGCCGCGGCCGCCTGGGGCCCCTGCCAGCTGTTCCCGGGCAAGGCGGTGGCCAGCAAGGGCTGGTGTATTTCCCACGCTGTAATGATCTGAACAAAAAAAAGCCAGCCCGAGGGCTGGCTTTTATCTCGCGAGACGCAAAATGCAGCTCAGGCGCGCCAGGCCGAGGAGCTGACTCGCCTGGCGCGCTGAGCGGCAATCCGGGGCCCACTGCCAAGTGATTTACCCACGGAACCGGGATCATACTCCCCTCTGAGGGCGACCGGCCAATGGCAGTTAAATGACACCCGTCTTTCTGCGCATTATTTCGCAAAAACAATCATTTAACGAAAAAACCTCGCGTATTTAGCGAGGTTTTAACGTGCCTTTCGAAGCCGCCTAAGAGGCCCGGCGAAGGCGGCTATGGCGATAGCCGTAAGCGGCGTAAAGCGCCATGCCGACGACCGTCCAGATGCCCATCAATGCCCAGTTGTACCAGTTCATGAAACAGAGCAGGCCGATGCAGCTGACGATGCCTGCGATGCACGTGAACCACACCCAGGGCACGCGGAACGTGCGCGGAAGTTCCGGCGCGGTAAAGCGCAGGATCAACACGCCGCCGCACACCGCGCAGAACGCGACCAGCGTCCCCATCGATACGAGATCGCCGAGGACGTTGAGCGGGAACACGGCAGCGAGGATCGCGATGCCGACGCCGGTGATCACCGTATTGAGGTGAGGCGTGCGGTACTTCGGGTGGATCGTGGTGAAGACTTTCGGCAGCAGGCCATCGCGACCCATGATCATGAAGATGCGCGGCTGCGCGATGATCATGACGAGCACGACGGACGACAGGCCGATCAGCGCGCCGATTTCGACGACGCCGCGCAACCAGCCGAGTTCCGGATGGCTGCGGATCGCGGTGACTACCGGCTCGTCGGTGCCGAGCTGGGCGAACGGTACGAGACCCGTCAGCACGGCTGCCATGGCGATGTAGAGCACGGTGCAGATGGCGAGAGACGCCAGCGTGCCGATGGGCATGTCGCGTTGGGGGTTCTTCGATTCCTGCGCCGCTGTCGAAGTCGCTTCGAAACCGATGTAGGCGAAGAACACCAGCGCGGCACCACGAAGTACACCGGACCAGCCGTACTTGAAACCACCCTGGTTTTCCGGAATGAACGGATGCCAGTTGGCCGTGTCGACGTGCTGCGCGCCGACGATGATCACGATCAGGATCAGTGCGACCTTCAGCGCCACCATGGCCATGTTGATGCCGGTGGATTCCTTGATCCCGACGTAGCAGAGCCAGGTCAGCGCCAGCGTGATGCCGACAGCGGGCAGGTTGAACAGCGCGCCCGTGGCGACCAGGTGGCCGTCGACATAGTCGAGCGGCGCGTTGGTCAGCGCAGGTGGAATATGGATGCCGACGTGATCCAGCAGGCTGACGAAGTAGCCGGTCCAGCTGACGGCAACCGCGGAGGCGGAGACACCGTACTCGAGGACCAGGTTCCAGCCGATGAACCAGGCAGCCCCTTCACCCAGCGTGGCATAGGCGTAGGAATACGCACTGCCCGAGATCGGGATCATCGAGGCGAATTCGGCGTAGCACAGCGCGGTGAACAGGCTGCAGATCGCGGCGAGGATGAACGACAGGATGATGGCCGGACCGGCGTGGTCGGCGGCGGCGACACCGGTGATGACGAAGATGCCGCCACCGATCACCGCGCCGATGCCCAGTGCCGTCAGGCCCCACGGCCCGAGGGTCCGGCGCAGGGCGGGGCCGTGCGCGTCGTCAGGTTCGGCCTGGGGAGCTTTCTTGGCGAGTAACTGCTTGAGCATGGACGGCCCGGGAAGAAGTGACGTGGAGAGAATAGTCGCAAAAGGAAAGGCCGGCGGGTGACCGCCGGCCTTTCCCCGTTCGTTTCTATCAGCCTAGCGACTTGCGCAGCTTGCTGTGGCCGTAGCCGTACAGGAAGTAGATCAGCTGGCCGATGACGATCCAGCCGAGCATCAGGCGCCAATGCTCTTCGAAGGCCTGCCAGAACAGGTAGATGCAGGAGACCGCGCCGATGATGGTGATCGGCCACACGAACGGTACGCGGAAGCTGCGCTTCAGGTCCGGACGGGTGTAGCGCAGGATCAGGACGCCGATGCAAACCGTGGCGAAGGCGAGCAGGGTGCCCATCGAGACCAGCTCACCGAGCACGCTGACCGGGAACAGGCCGGCCATGGCGGCCGCGGCGACACCGACGATGATCGTGCCGAGGTAGGGCGTGCGGAACTTCGGATGCACCTTGGCCATGGTCTGCGGGAGCAGGCCGTCCTTCGCCATCGAGAAGAAGATGCGCGGCAGGCCCATCAGCATCACCAGGATGACCGAGGACAGGCCGGTGATCGCACCGAGGATGACCAGGGCCTTCAGCCAGGCCAGCTGCGGGTACAGGCCCAGCGCGGTGGCGACCGGCTCAGGCGTATTGAGCATGCGGAACGGTGCGATACCGGTGAGGACAAGGGCAACGGCGATGTACAGCACGGTGCAGACGGCGAGCGAGCCGAGGATGCCGATCGGCATGTCGCGCTGCGGGTTCTTTGCTTCACCGGCGGCGGTGGACACCGCATCGAAGCCGACGTAGGAGAAGAACACGATGGTCGCGGCGCGGAAGATACCGCCCCAGCCGAACGTGCCCGGGCCTTCGGATTCCGGAATGAACGGGTGCCAGTTCGCCGGATTGATCACCTGGATGGCGAAGGCCAGGAACAGCAGGATCACGGTGACCTTGATCGTCACGATGATCGAGTTGACGAAGGCGGACTGCGTGATGCCCACGTAGCACAGGCCCGACAGCGCGGCGATGATGACCACGGCCGGCAGGTTGATCAGGGTGCCGGTGGCCTGGATGTGGCCTTCGACGAACTTGAACGGCGCCGAGGCGAGCTGGGCCGGGAGTTCGAGGTTGGTCCCGACCAGATGGCCGATCATCCCGAGCATCTCGTTGAAGTAACCCGACCAGCCCGCGGCGACGGTCGCGGCCGCAAAGAGGTACTCGAGGACGAGGTTCCAGCCGACGAACCAGGCGACGTACTCACCGAGCGTGGCATAGGAATAGGAGTAGGCGCTGCCGGAGACCGGAAGCATGGCCGCGAATTCGGCGTAGCACAGGCCTGCGAGGGCGCAGGCAAAACCGGCGATCAGAAAGCTGATGACCAGGGCCGGACCGGCGTGCAGTGCCGCGGCCTGACCGGTAATGACGAAGATACCTGCGCCGATGACGGCGCCGACGCCGAGCAGAACCAGGTGCTTCGCGGTGAGTACCCGCTTGAGCTCGCCATTGTTGGCGTGAGCGCCGGTTTCAATGTGTTCACCAGCGTCTACGTGCGGCGCGGCCTCGATCGGATGCGTCGCGAACAGGTGTTTCAACATGTGTCTCCCCTACTGCCGGAATGTAGCCTTTTATTATTGGGACCGCCGCGTGAGTTACGGTGGACACGCAGCTGCCCTGAAGCGCTGGCACGGCACCATAGCCCAGCGGGGCAAGGCCGTACAAGTTGCAATGCGAGGCAAGTCAACGCATTGCATACAGGAGTTGCAGATGTCGACCATGACTTGCGGCGGTTGTGCTTGGACAAGGCGCGGTGCTCAGAAGACCATGTTCAGCGCGACCTGCGGTGCGACGTAGTCGGTGGCGTTGCGGCCGCCGACGGTGAACTGGACGCCGGCGATCAGACCCACTTTCGGGTTGAAGTGGTATTCCAGCGCTGGTGCGAGGCTCAGCGCGTGGTTCGACGGGGAGGTGTAGGCCCAGTGGCCCCCGGCCGCGCCCTTGAGGCGGGTGCCGCTTTCGCGGTTCCAGACGGCCTCGCCAACCAGCACCCAGTGCCGATCAAGCACGTATTCGGCGGCAAGCGAGGCGCTCCAGGCCTGACCCGGGGCGGCGTAGCCGCGGAATCCCTTCGGCGTGCCGTAGACATTCTGGCCGCGCAGACGGACGCGGGCGGGCGCCGGGCTCCAGGCGAGCTGGCCGCGCCAGCGCAGTGCATGACCGTTGTCCAGCCAGTTGAGCTGTTGCGCGCCAAAGGCGAATGTCGTGCGCATGGCACCGGTGCCCATGCCGTTGAGGGGATTATTGTCGAGATGGTGATATTCGCCGGTCGCCAGTCGCTGCGCCGCCGAGACGGCGAGTACCAGTCCGGTCCCATCGGCATGGGGAGCGGTGAGACGGCTCTGCACGCGAAGGGTGGAATCGCCCATGCGCATGCCGTCGCTGTGCCTTCCGTCGACCGAGGTGCGCGCGGCATTCAGTGTCAGCTGTACCGAAATGGTGTCGGTGAGGCCGTAGGTCATCGGCAGGGCAACCTGCCATTGGCGTAGCGTCGGCTTCTCCGCATGGCGGTCGCCGTCCCCGTCGAACCAGCCGCGTGCGTTGGTGTGGATGAGGTAAGGCTCGACATTGAACATGCCGGCCGGCAGGGTGTTGACCGCCGGGGTGACGAGTGGTCCGGTGAAGTTGGCTTCGCCGCCTGTCGGTACGGCCGCTGTCGGAGCGGCAACCACCGCGATGGGGATGGCCGCGGCGGCGATGAGGCCTGCGGTCAGGAGGTGGGAAGAAGGCATGCGCGTCTCCTTGCGGTGGGCAGCGATGGCTGCGGGCTGCGACGCGCTTCGTGCGCGTCGGAGACCATCCTAGACAGGTGGTCCCTATTGCCGACATCGGATTAGTCTGAAAAAGACGTGCGAGAATTCCGGCTCGTTTCATCGAGCGTTCGCCATGGACCATCCGTATCCGGCCTTGTCAGGGGCCTTCGCGCGTTATGCGCTTCGCTTTCCCGGGGAGCCGGATCTCGCGCGCTTCGACGACTGGCTGCGTGAGCAGCCGCAACCGTTTCATCGGGAAACCCGCGCGGGGCATTTCACCGGATCGGCCTGGCTGGTCAGTGCCGATGGGGAGCGGGTTCTGCTGATGCACCACCGCAAGTTGCAACGCTGGCTGCAGTTGGGTGGCCACGCCGACGGCGATGCGGACCTGCCGAGCGTGGCGCTGCGCGAGGCGGAAGAGGAGTCGGGGCTTACCGACCTCCACGTGCTGCCGGAGATCTTCGACATGGACCTTCATGTGATCCCCGCCCGGCGCGACGAGCCGGAACACTGGCATTACGACGTGCGCTACGTGGTCGTCGCCCGCGGCAGCGAAGCGTTCACGGTCAACGAAGAATCGCTGGACCTGGCATGGCGTCCCATCGCGGAACTGGTGGCCGATCCGGCGACGGATCCGTCGCTTCGGCGCATGGCCGCCAAATGGCTAGTCAGGGATCAACCCGCGCCGCTGTAGGAGCCGATGCATCGGCGATCCCGCGGCAGCGGGCCAGGTTGGCGCTAGCACCCATTCGCCGATGAATCGGCTCCTGCCAGACACAGGCAACGCGCAGGTTGCCCTCAGTCGGCGTACTTCGCCGGGGCCGGGTGCACCGTGCCGCACTGCTTGCAGGTGCGCGCATCGAGCGAGCGGTAGAATTTTTCGAAAACCGGCGGAAAATCGGATTCGATGCTGTCGAGGACGAAGTATTCCTCATAGAGCTTGTGGTTGCAGTTCTCGCAGAACCAGAGCAATCCGTCGCGTTCACCGGCAATACGGCGACGCTCCACCACCAGGCCGATCGAGTCGGGCATGCGCTGGGGAGAATGCGGCGTGCGCGCGGGCAGGTAGAAAATCTCGCCGGCGCGAATCGGGATATCGCGGGCCACGCCGTCATCCTGGACCTTGAGCACCATCTCGCCTTCGAGCTGATAGAAGAACTCGGGACCTTCGTCGTAGTGGTAGTCGGTGCGTGCGTTCGGGCCGCCGACGATCATGATGATGAAGTCGCCATCGACGATGCATTTGTTTCCCACCGGCGGCTTGAGCAGCGCACGGTTGTCGTCGATCCAGCGTTTCAGGTCGATAGGGGGCAGCAAACTCATGGCAAGTCACCATCAGACAGATGCGGCATCTTAAGACATGTGTGAGCCGATCCATCGGCGATCAGGACATGTAGGAGCCGATTCATCGGCGAAAAGCCAACAAGGCGGTGAAGCCGCACGCCGTCACCGCCCCCAGCCCCCACTGTGCAAAACTCCCCCTCCCAGCCAATGGACCAGGCCCCATGCTGTCGTGGTACCACGATCGTGCCCCCGCACCGCCGCTTCGCCCGCCGCCGGAAGGCCAGCGCGAAGCCTCGGTCGTGATCGTGGGTGGTGGTTTCGCCGGGTTGAACACAGCGCTCGGCCTCGCCGCACGAGGCGTGCGCGACATCGTCTTGCTCGAATCGAAGTCCATCGGCTTCGGCGCCTCGGGTCGCAACGGCGGCTTCGTGTTCGCCGGTTACTCGCTGGGCGAGAAGGCCTTGCTCGAACGGGCCGGGCCTGAGCGGGCCAGGGCCCTCTATGGCCGCACGGTCGATGCGGTGAACCTGATCCGCGAACGCATCACGGCCTTGTCGATCGACTGCGATGCGGTCGATGCCGGCGTGGTCTGGGCGAACTGGTTCCGTGACGCCGGCGTCCTCCGTTCGCGCCAGCAACTGCTCGCCGAACGCTACGGGGCCGACTGGCAATGGATTCCCTCCGATGCCATGCACGAGTTCGTGCACAGCGAGCGCTATCACGACGGCCTCTACGAGCGGAACGCGCTGCACATCGATCCGCTTGCCTACGCACGCGGCTTGGCACGTGCGGCGGAGGCGGCCGGCGTGTCGATCCATGAAGGCTCGCGGGTGCGCATGCTCGAGCGCCACGGTCCGCGCTGGATCCTCCGGGTAGGTGACGCCGAGATCGAGACGTCGCAGGTCGTCCTCGCGTGCGGCGGCTATCTCGCCGGCCTCGACCGTCGCATCGATCGCGCCGTCCTGCCTATCGCTACCTACGTCATGGTGACCGAGCCACTCGGCGATCGGCTGGCGGCCTGTCTGCGCACGCGCGCGGCGGTTTACGACACGCGTTTCGCTTTCGACTACTACCGTCCCCTTCAGGATACTCGTCTGCTCTGGGGCGGCCGGATATCGATTCGCGATCGCTCGCCGGCCGCGGTCAAGCGCCTGCTCAAGCGCGATCTCGAGCGGGTCTTTCCGTCGCTCCAAGGCGTGCGGATCGAGCAGGCGTGGTCCGGTCTGATGAGCTACGCGCGCCACGAAATGCCTCAGGTGGGAACGCATGGAAACGGCCTGTGGTACGCCCAGGCATTTGGTGGTCATGGCCTGGCTCCCACTTGCGCGGCGGGCGAGGCACTGGCGGATGCTATCGCCGCCGGCGACTCGACACTGGAGGCTTACTCGGGCTTCGGACTGGATCCGGTGCATCGGCCGTTCGGATACCTGGCGGCGCAGGGAACCTACTGGAAAGCCGAACTGACCGATTGGTTCAAGTCGCGGCTGGAAGGCTGAGCCGCCAAGGGGTCTTCACGTGCCGCATCCGTGTTCAACGACGAGGTAGGTGGCGTCGAACGTCGGACGGCCGAAGCCGGTGTCGATGGTGTGGATGCCGTGCATCGCGCAAGCATAAGACAAATGTAGGAGCCGATTCATCGGCGAAAAGCCAACGGAGCGGTGTAGCCAGATCACCCATTCCCCGAGAATGATCTGGCCCACTGCCGCGGGATCGCCGATGAATCGGCTCCTACAGGGTTTTTACAAGGCTTCGAAGATGCCTGCCGCGCCCATGCCGGTGCCGATGCACATGGTCACCATGCCGTACTTCTGCTTGCGACGGCGCAGGCCGTGGATCAGCGTGGCGGCACGGATGGCACCGGTGGCACCGAGCGGGTGGCCGAGGGCGATGGCGCCGCCGAGCGGGTTCACCTTGGACGGGTCGAGGCCGAGGTCACGGATGACCGCCAGCGCCTGCGCGGCGAAGGCTTCGTTGAGCTCGATCCAGTCCAGCTGGTCCTGGGTGATGCCGGTCTGCTTGAGAGCCTTCGGAATCGCTTCCTTCGGGCCGATGCCCATGATCTCCGGCGCCACGCCAGCCACCGAGAAACCGACGAAGCGGGCCAGCGGCGTGAGGCCATGGTCCTTGATCGCCTTTTCGCTGGCGATCAGCAAGGCACCGGCACCGTCGGACATCTGCGAAGAGTTGCCGGCCGTGACCGAACCGCCGAACTGGCCGTTGCGGAACACCGGGCGCAGCTTGCTCAGCACCTCGAAGGTGGTGTCCTTGCGCGGACCTTCGTCAGTATCGATGACGCGGCGGTCTTCGCGGACGCTGTGGTTGAGCAGGTCCGGGTAGCGGTCGTCGAGCTGGAACGGCGTGATCTCGTCCTTGAATTCGCCCGCGGCGATGGCCGCAAAGGCGCGCTCGTGCGACTGCAGGGCAAAGCGGTCCTGGTCCTCGCGGCTGACCTTCCAGCGCTCGGCGACCTTCTCGGCCGTGATGCCCATGCCGAAGGCGATGGCACGGTTCTCGTCGTTCTCGAAGATCGCCGGGTTCATGGCGATCTTGTGGCCCATCATCGGGACCATGCTCATCGACTCGGTACCGCCAGCGAGCATGAGGTCGGCCTCACCCAGGCGGATGCGGTCGGCGGCCATGGCGATGGCCTGCACGCCGGACGAGCAGAAACGGTTGATGGTCACGCCGGGCACCTGCTCCGGCAGGCCGGCCAGCAGCACACCGATGCGTGCGACGTTCATGCCTTGCTCGGCTTCCGGCATCGCGCAGCCGATGACGGCGTCGGCGATCAGGGTCGGGTCGATACCCGGGGCCTGTTCGATCACGGCGCGAATGACGTGAGCGAGGAGATCGTCGGGACGGGTGTTGCGGAACACGCCGCGCGGCGCCTTGCCCACCGGGGTGCGGGTGGCGGCGACGATGTAGGCGTCTTGCACTTGCTTGCTCATGGGGTGGTTCCTTTAAGGGGGAAAGTCGATTGCGTCAGAGCGCGTGGCGCGTCAGTTACGCAGTGGCTTTCCCGTCGTCATCGTGTGCGCGATACGGGCCTGGGTCTTTTCGGTCTGCGCCAGTTCGACGAAGTGGCGACGCTCGAGGGCGAGCAGCCAGGTTTCGTCGACCGGCGAACCGCGTTCGATCCGGCCGCCCGAAAGCGTGTCGGCAATGCGGCTGGCGATGTTGATGTCGTGCGGCGAGGCGAAGTAACCCTCGGCCATGTTCGCCAGCGACGCCTTGAAGGTTGCCGTCGAGGTGTCGCCAGCGGCCGTGATCGCGCGCGCCGGCATCGGCGGACGATAACCCGACTCGGCCAGGGCGATCGCCTGGGCTTTGGCGACATGCAGCACTTCATACGTGTTGAAAACGATGACGTCGTCCTTACGCAGCAGGCCGAGCGACTTGGCCTCGATGGCGCTGGTCGACACCTTCGCCATCGCGACGGTCTCGAAGATCTTCTTGAGGTACTCGAACGGATCTTCCGGGTTCGCCTGCCAGGCGCGCACGGCGAATTCCTTCAGGCCGCCACCGGCGGGCAGCAGGCCGACCCCGGCCTCGACCAGGCCGATGTAGCTCTCCAGCGCTGCGACCGTGCGCGCCGAATGCATCTGGAATTCGCAGCCGCCGCCGAGGGCGAGGCCACGCACCGCGGCCACGACCGGCACCAGCGAGTACTTGATGCGCATGCTGGTGGCCTGGAAGTTCGCCACCATGGCTTCGAACTCGGCCAGCTTGCCGGCCTGAAGAAGACCGAGTGCGCCCTTGAGGTCCGCGCCGGCCGAGAACGGCTCGGACGGCTGCCACAACACGACGCCGCGGAACTGCTGCTCGGCCAGGCCGATCGCATGCTGGATGCCGTCGAGCACGTGGTCGTTGACCGTGTTCATCTTGGTCTTGAACGAAATGACGCCGATGTCGTCGCCGCTGGTCCACAGGCGGACGCCGTCGTTTTCCCAGACGGTGGTGCCCTTGTCGAAGGTCTCGCCCAGGATCGGATCCGGGAAGGCCTGACGCGCGTAGACCGGATGCGAGGATCGCGGCTTCTCGGCGTTGGCGCTGGCCGAGTACGAGCCGGTCTTGCCGTGCACGCCGCTGCGACCGTCGGTGACCCAGGCGGGCAGGGGCGCACTGCTCATGGTCTTGCCGGCGGCGATGTCCTCGGCGATGAAGCCGGCGATCTGCTGCCAGCCGGCCGACTGCCAGATCTCGAAGGGACCGAGCTTCCAGCCGTAACCCCAGCGAATCGCGAAGTCGACGTCACGCGCCGTCTCGGCGACGTCGGCCAGGTGATAGGCGGTGTAATGGAACAGGTCGCGGAACACGGCCCAGAGGAACTGTGCCTGCGGGTCCGACGAAGCACGCAGCTTGGCGAACTTCTCGGCCGGATCCTTGATGGCGAGGATCGCGGAAACCTCGTCCGATGCCTTCTGTTCGGAGACGCGGTAATCCTGCTTCTGCAGGTCGAGCACCACGATGTCCTTGCCGGCCTTGCGGTAGAAGCCCGCGCCGGTCTTCTGGCCGAGCGCGCCCTTGTCGATCAGGCCCTTGAGCCACACCGGCGGCTGGAAGTACTTGTGCCACGGGTCATCGGGCAGGGTGTCGCCCATGGTCTTGACCACGTGCGCGAGCGTGTCCAGGCCGACGACATCCGCCGTGCGGAAGGTCGCGCTCTTCGGACGGCCGATGGCCGGGCCGGTCAGTGCGTCGACGGTGTCGAAACCCAGGCCGAACTGCTCGGTGTGGTGCATCGTCGACAGCATCGAGAACACGCCGATGCGGTTGCCGATGAAATTGGGGGTGTCCTTGGCGTAGACGACGCCCTTGCCCAGGGTGGTGGTCAGGAAGGCTTCGAGGCCTTCCAGGACACCCTTGTCGGTCAGGCGGGTCGGGATCAGCTCGACCAGGTGCATGTAGCGCGGCGGATTGAAGAAGTGCACGCCGGTGAAGCGATGGCGCATTTCTTCGGGCAGCGCTTCGGCCAGGCCGTTGATCGACAGGCCGGAGGTGTTGCTCGCCAGCACGGCCGTCGCGGACACGTGCGGGGCGATCTTCTGGTAGAGATCGAGTTTCCAGTCCATGCGCTCGGCGATCGCTTCGATCACCAGGTCCACGTCGGCCAGCAGCGCGAGGTCGTCTTCGTAATTGGCCGGGATGATCGCGGCGGCCAGGCCCTTATCGGCCAGCGGTGCGGGCGAGAGCTTGGCCAGGTTGGCGATCGCCTTCAGGGCGATGCCGCTCTTCGGACCTTCCTTGGACGGAAGGTCGAAAAGCACGGTTTCCACGTTGGCGTTCGTCAGGTGCGCGGCAATCTGCGCGCCCATGACGCCGGCGCCGAGTACCGCGGCCTTGCGAATGCGTAACGGTGTTGCGGTCATGGTGATCTCCATTGGTGCGAAGGATCGTCCGCGGTCAGCGCGTGGCCGGGGAGTTCGAAACGGAAGGGTTGCGCAGGCCAGCGGCTGCGAAGCGGATCAGGTGGTCGGCGGCGGTTTCGCGGTGATCGCGCTCGTCCACGTCGCTCTTGCGCTGGATGACACCGAAGTCGGCCATGGCATAGGTCAGGGCGCCGGTGACGATGTCCAGGCGCCAGTAGATCTCTTCCTTGGCCAGGCCCGGCAGCAGGCGACCGAATTCCCCGGCGAACTGGCGCAGCACATGGCCGTAGTTCTCGGAGAGGAACTTGCGAAGGGTCTCGTTGTGCTCGGCGTAGGCCCGAGCCAGGACGCGGACGAAGGCGGCGCCACCGCCGTCGTTGCGGGACAGGTCGAGCGCCGGCCGGATATACGCGTCCAGCACGTCCTCCAGAGAGGTGCCTGCCTGCCCGGCGACCTTCGCCAGGGCGGCCAGGCGCCGGGTGTTCAGCTCGTCCAGGCGGCGCCGGAACACCTCCTCGATCAGCTTGTCCTTGGAGCCGAAGTGGTAGTTCACCGCCGCGAGGTTGACCCGGGCGGCCGCCGTGACCTGGCGGAGCGAGGCCCCGGCGAAGCCGTGGGTGGCAAAAAGGGCCTCGGCGGCGCCCAGGATCCGCTCCTTGGTGCTGCGTTCGCGGGACGCATAGGGTGCGCTCGTCATGTCGGCGGACTCCGGAGGCGGGTGGTTTGAATCAAACGATCGTTTGAGAATACGCCCGGCCCCTTCCGCTGGTCAATCTGCGACCGCACATCCCTGCAAACGGCTTGCGATTGAGCTAGAATCTGTCAAGATTTCGTGAGCTAAGTCCGTCATTCGTGACGGCTTTGGCCCCAGACTTTCACCAGGCGTCCCCAGAGGCGCTGGCAGCCTTATTCATCTTTTTCCACTTTCTTCCATTTCCCGGAGCATCCGTATGGCGCTGGAGCGCACCCTTTCGATCATCAAGCCCGACGCCGTCAAGAAGAACGTCATCGGTGAAATCCTCTCCCGCTTCGAGAAGGCCGGTCTCAAGATCGTCGCCGCCAAGATGAAGCAGCTGACCAAGGAAGAGGCCGAGGGCTTCTATGCCGTTCATAAGGAACGCGGTTTCTTCAATGACCTCGTCGCCTTCATGATCTCCGGTCCGGTGATGATCCAGGCCCTCGAAGGCGAAGGCGCCGTTCTCAAGAACCGTGACCTGATGGGTGCCACCAATCCGAAGGACGCCGCGCCGGGCACGATCCGCGCCGACTTCGCCGACTCGATCGACGCCAATGCCGTGCATGGCTCGGACTCGCTCGAGAACGCCGCCAACGAGATCAAGTACTTCTTCAACGACTCGGACGTCGTTTCGCACTGAGACATGCCGTGAACACGCCTGCTGACAAGGTCAACCTGCTCGATTTCGATCGCAAGGGGCTGCGCGATTTCTTCGCGGAGCTCGGCGAGAAGCCGTATCGTGCCGAGCAGGTCATGAAGTGGATCTACCACCGTCTCGAAAGCGATTTCGAGAACATGACCGATGTCGGCAAGGCGTTGCGCGAAAAGCTCAGTGCCAGCTGCTACGTCGGCCCGCCGAAGACCGCGTTCGAAAAGACCGCGATCGACGGTACGCAGAAGTGGCTGCTCGGCATGGATGGCGGCAACGCCATCGAAACCGTGTATATCCCGGAGCCGACCCGCGGCACGCTTTGCGTGTCGTCCCAGGTCGGCTGCGCCCTGAACTGCCAGTTCTGCTCCACGGCGACCCAGGGCTTTTCCCGCAACCTGTCCACGGCCGAAATCATCGGTCAGGTATGGGTCGCGGCCAAACATCTCGGCAACGTGCCGCACCAGCAGCGCCGTATCACCAACGTSGTSATGATGGGCATGGGCGAGCCSCTGCWGAACTTCGACAATGTGGTCAAGGCGATGAGCCTGATGCGCGACGATCTTGGCTTCGGCCTGGCCGGCAAGCGCGTCACGCTGTCCACCGCCGGCCTCGTGCCGATGATCGACAAGCTGTCGGTCGAGAGCGACGTGTCCCTCGCCGTGTCGCTGCATGCGGCCAACGACGAGCTGCGCACCGAGCTGGTGCCGCTGAACAAGCGCTACCCGCTGGCTGAGCTGGCGGCGGCCTGCGAGCGTTACATCAACCGTGCGCCGCGCACGTCGATCACCTTCGAGTACACGCTCATGAAGGGGATCAATGACAAGCCCGAGCACGCGCGCCAGCTGATCAAGTTCATGCGCCGACTGCCGGGCGTGAACAAGGTCAACCTGATTCCGTTCAACCCGTTCCCGGGGACGCGATTCGAGCGCTCGGGTCCGGACGAGATCCGAAACTTCCAGACCCAGTTGCTCAATGCCGGCGTTCTCACCATGCTGCGTCGCACGCGCGGTGACGACATCGATGCCGCGTGTGGCCAGCTGAAGGGACAGGTGGTCGATCGCACCCGCCGACAGGCGGAATTCCGCAAGAAACTCGAAGAGGGAGTGGTGAATGCGGCTTGAGCGGTGGGGGATGGTGGCTGCGCTCGCGTTTGCGTGCGCAGGCTGTGTGGGTGGTGAGTCGGGGCTGAAACCCACGACTGCCGCCGACGAGAAGGCCAAGGGGGCTGAGGTTCACGCCGAGCTCGGGCAGCGTTACATGCAGCAGGGCGACCTCAAGGGCGCTATGGAGAAACTGCAGCAGGCCATCCAGTTCGATCCCAACTACGCGCCGGCCCGCACGGTGCTGGGCGTGCTCTACGAAAAGATCAACGATCCGGCCAACGCCGAGCTGAACTACCGCAGGGCGGTTGAGCTGGACCCGAAGAAGGGCTCGGTCAATAACAATCTGGCGGTTTTCCTCTGCAAGCAGGGGCGGGCCGGTGAGTCCAGGGTCTATTTCGATCGGGCGCTGGCCGACCCGTTTTACGAGACCCCCGATCTTGCCATGACCAATGCGGGCACCTGCCTGCTGGGTTCGAAGGACTACGAGGGCGCCGAGGTTTATTTCCGGAAAGCGCTCGACCGTAATCCGAACAATGCCGATGCGCTGTATCAGATGGCGAACGTGTTGTACCTTAAGAACGATGCTTTCAGGGCCCGTGCCTTCCTGCAGCGCTTAGAGGCGCAGGGTCAGCCGAGTCCTAATGCTTTGAAGCTCGGTCACGATATCGAGCTCCGTCTGGGCGACGGGGAGGCCGCCCGGGATTACGCCAAACGCTTGCGCGAAAAGTTCCCGGATTCGGAACCCGCGCGTGCACTCGAAGCCGCCGCACGTCAATGACTCCTGTATCTTCGAATTCATCCGGTCGGGACGGTCGCGAGCAGGACTTGTTCGCAGGCATCGAGCCACATGCACCCAGGGAGGAAGCCATGGACCCGCAGACCGAGGCAAGCGCCGACGAAGCCAGTCGCGTGCTCATCAATCATGTGTCGGCTGACCCGGGTTTCGGGGCGCGCCTTCGTGCGGCCCGCGAAGCACGGGGCTACACCGTCGAGGCCTGCGGCCAGGCGCTTCGCCTGCCGACGCGCCTGATTCGCCAGCTCGAAGCGGGTGAATACGGTGGCATCGACTACCAGGTCTACCTGGCCGGTTACCTGACCAAGTACGGCCGTTATGTCGGCGTCGACGAGGACGCGATCCAGGTCGAGCTCGCCCGCATGACGCCGCGCCAGCCCGATCTGGTGGTCACCGGCGGCGTGTCGCACTCGCGCTACCTGCTCGAGCGTTACGTGACCGCGGCGACCTATGTCGTGCTGACCGCCGTCATCGTGGTTCCCATGGTGTGGCTGGGCGTGCGCGGCACGCTCGACCGCGACATGGCGCGCCTCGCCCCGCTGGATGCCGCCCCGGTGGCCCAGCAGGATGCGCCGGCACCGGCCTCGTCGAGCGCCCTCGTCGCCACGACGGAGAGCAAGCCGGCACCGGTCGCCGAGACGCGTGCCGAGGACCAGCAGCCCCTGCTGGCCTCCATGGCGATGTTCCCGCCGTTGGACCACAGTGCCTCCAAGGCGCCTCTGGCGACCGCGGCGGCGCCTTCGCCGGCAGCGGAAGCGGCCAATGGCGTCGGCGCCCACGGCCTCACGCTCAGCCTGCCGTCGGCCAGCTGGGTCGAGGTCACCGCGTCTGACGGTTCGCGCCTGGAATACGGCATCCTGCCGGCCGGCACGCAGAAGTCCTATCGCAGCGATAAGACACTCGACGTCCGCATCGGCAACGCCGCGGGTGCCCAGGCCACGATCGATGGCCAGCCGGTGGAGATCGACACCTTCCGCCGTGCCAATGTGGCGCGCTTCCGCGTCGATATCCACGACGGCAAGGCGGCACCGGTCTCCTACTGACCGGTTCCCCTGGCTCTGACGTGTTCGCGCGGGCCCGCCGGCCCGCGCTTTCGGTTATCCTTACCTATTGATCCATGCCGCTCCATCGCCGATGGCCGGTGTGGGCTCGTTCCCTCCAAAGTTTGGCTGCGCGGAGCGCAGTGGGTGATTGCATGTCTTTCGACGTATACGACGATTACGAGCAGGGCGAACGGGTCCAGCAGTGGCTTCGCAAGAATGGCGTGTCCATCCTCGTGGGCATCGTGCTTGGCCTGGTGCTGATCTTCGGCTGGCAGCAGTGGAAATCGCACCGCGCCGGTCACGAGCAGGCCGCCGCAGGCGAGTATTCGTTACTGCAGGCTGCCGTTGCCCAGAACAAGACCAACGAGATCGACGTGCGTACCGAGAGCCTGTTGAAGGATTACTCGGACACCGCATGGGCGGTTTTCGCTGCCGGCGAACGCGCCCAGCGCAACCTGCTCGCAGGCCAGCTGGACAAGGTCGGTGGTGACCTGGAATGGGCCAAGGCCCATGCCAAGGACGAAACGCTTCAATCCCTGGTCGATCTGCGCATCGCGCAGTTGAAGTTCGCCCAGGGCAAGGCAGAAGAAGCCATCGCGACGGTCGACGCCATGAAGGGCAAGTCGTTCGCTGCGATCGCACAGGAACTCCGTGGCGATGCGCTGGTCAAGCTTGGACGCCACGACGACGCACGCAAAGCCTATCAGGCGGCGATCGCCGCGATGGGCGACAGCGCACCGCAGCGCGGTGTGGTTCAAACGAAGCTCGATGATCTGGCAGTGGCCGGGAAGCAGGGTGCATGAAACGTTTTTGGGCAATCGCGTTGACTTCGTCGCTGGCCGTACTGGCCGGCTGCCATTCGTTCAAGAAGGAAAACGTCGAACCGCCGACCCCGCTCGACAAGAAGTTCGTGCCGACCGTCAAGGTCGAGCGCCTGTGGAAGTCCAGCATCGGTGATGGTGCGGCCGAATCCGGCGTGCGCATGCGCCCGGTGGTAGCGGACGGCGTGCTGTACGCCGCGAGCACCGACGGCAAGATCGCGGCCTTCGAGGCCACGACCGGCAAGAGGCTGTGGTCCAAGAGCATCCGTCAGCACGGCTGGTTCGGCTGGGGCGACGACAAGCGCGAAGACGCCCGTTTCTCGGGTGGTCCCGGCGCGTCGGGTGACCTCGTCGCCATCGGCACGCTCGATGGCCATCTGTACGGCATCAACGCGAAGGACGGCGAGCGCCGTTGGGCGGCCGAGGTATCCTCGGAAGTCATCACCGCGCCGGTCATCGTCGGCGACATCGTCGTGGTTCGCTGCAACGACGGCCGTGTCTACGGTATCGATGCCGCTTCCGGCGAGCGTCGCTGGGCCTACGATCAGGCCGTGGTGCCGCTCCTGAGCCTGCGTGGCAACGGTCGCCTGCTCGTCGCCAACGGCGTCGTGTTCATGGGTACCGATGCCGGCAAGCTGACTGCCATCCGCCTGGACAACGGCGAGAAGCTCTGGGAACAGACCCTCGCCACCGGCGAAGGCCGTACCGAGATCGATCGCCTGAGCGATGCCGACGGTGCGCTCGTCCTCGACGGTGCCACGCTGTACGGTGCTGCCTATCACGGTCAGCTGACCGCGATCGACGGCCCCAGCGGCCGCCCGCTGTGGAACCACGGCTTCTCGACGTTCACCTCGCTGGACGTGCACGAGAACGCGATCTACGGCGTGGACGACGAGTCCCAGGTATTCGCCTTCGACAAGTCGAGCGGTGCCAGCATCTGGAAGCTCAGCGACCTCAAGTACCGCTGGCTCACCGGTCCTGCGGCGCAGGGCAAGTACGCGGTCGTCGGGGACCTTGACGGTCACATTCACTGGATCGACGGCAGCGACGGCAAGATCGTCGCCCGCGAGCGCCTGTCCAGCAAAGCCATTCGTGCCCAGCCCGTCGTGGTGGGTGACACCGTTTATGTCGAAGATGTCGAGGGCCACATCGGCGCCTACCGCATCCCGACGAACTGATCCACAGGAATACTGCCCCTCCCATGTTGCCCGTCGTCGCCCTGGTCGGCCGCCCCAATGTCGGTAAGTCGACCCTCTATAACGCGCTGACGCGTAGCAGGGACGCCCTCGTCGCCGATATGCCCGGCGTTACTCGTGACAGACACTACGGTGTCTGTCGTCTTGGTCCGCGTCCCTTTGTGGTCGTGGACACGGGTGGCCTGTCGGGCAGCGATGAGGGTATTGAAGGTCTTACGGCTACCCAGGTTCGCCTCGCCATCGAGGAAGCCCACTTGCTGGTCTTCGTCGTCGATGCGCGTGACGGCGTGCTGCCGCAGGACGCGACCATCCTCACCGAGCTGCGTCGCAGCGGCAAGCCGGTCATCGTCGTGGTCAACAAGACCGACGGCGTCGACGAGCCGACGGCACTCGGCGAGTTCGCCTCCTTTGGCATCGCTGAAACCCTGCCGATGTCGGCAGCGCACAACCGCGGTGTCGACGTCCTGGTCGAGCGTGCGCTAACGCATCTGCCCGACGAGCGCGACGACGATCCCGGTCTGGCCGACCAGGGCATCCGTGTCGCCATCGTGGGCCGCCCGAACGCGGGCAAGTCCACCCTGATCAATCGCCTGCTCGGTGAGGAACGCCTCATCGTGTCAGACGTCGCCGGCACGACGCGCGATCCCATCCGCGTGCCGCTCGAGCGTGACGGCAAGCGCTTCACCCTGATCGATACGGCGGGCGTCCGTCGCCGTGCCCGTGTCGAAGAGGCCGTCGAAAAGTTCAGTGTTATCAAGACGCTGCAGTCCATTGCCGCGTCACAGGTGACGGTGGTGATGATCGATGCGCGCGAGAATCTCGCCGATCAGGATCTCACCCTCATCGGTGGTGCCATGGAAGAAGGGCGCGCGCTGGTCATTGCCGTCAACAAGTGGGACGGCATGGACAAGTACGCCCGCGACCAGTGCATGGCCGCGCTCGGTCGCCGCCTGGCCTTCGTTGAGTGGGCAAAGACCGTGTTCATTTCCGCACTGCACGGCTCCGGCCTCAGTGAGCTGATGAAGGCGGTGGTTCGCGCGCACGCTGCCGCGACCAAGGTCATCACCTCCAGTGACCTGACCCGCACGCTCGAGAAGGCCTATGAGGCCTATCAGCCGCCGCTGGTTCGTGGCCATGCGCCGAAGCTCCGTTACGCGCATCCCGGTGGCAACAATCCGCCGACGATCATCATTCACGGCAGCCGTACCAAGCACATCGCGCCGGCGTATCGTCGTTACCTGGAAGGCTTCTTCCGCAAGCGGTACAAGCTGGAAGGCACGCCGATCCGCATCGATTTCCGCGACGGCGAGAACCCGTACGCTGGCAAGAAGAATGTCCTCTCGGACAGCCAGCAGCAGAAACGCCAGCGCATGATTCGTAACGCGAAACGACGCGAGAAATAAGCGTCGCCCTCGTCGGGGAGCCTCGCATGTCTGAAGGTCTGGATCGGGAAGGCTGGCTGGCTGACTTGCGCCTGCGCGTTCCTGAAGTTGCCGCCGCCGAGGCGTTCGTCCGGCAGGCCGGTGGTGCCTTGCTCATCGATGTGCGCGAGGACAATGAGCGCGCCAGTGGCATGCCCGTCGGGGCGCTTGGCCTTTCCCGCGGCTTCCTTGAGCTTCGGATCGAGCAGGTCGAACCTGATCGCGATCGCCGCATCCTCCTCCTCTGTGGGAGTGGCCAGCGTTCGCTCCTGGCTGCGGAAACCCTTCAGCGCATGGGCTATCGGGATGTCGCGTCCGTAACGGGTGGCATGGCTGCCTGGAAGGTCGCCGGTCTGCCTGTTGTCGCCGGCTCGCTGGATGCCGATGCCGCCGAGCGCTATGCCCGCCAGGTCTTGCTGCCTCAGGTAGGCGAAGCCGGGCAGGGCAAGCTGACCCAGGCGCGCGTGGTGGTGATCGGGGCCGGTGGGCTGGGTGCGCCGGCCTTGCTCTACCTTGCGGCCGCCGGTGTCGGTCACCTCACGGTGATCGACGACGATCG
Source organism: Luteibacter sp. P1_D3 (assembly GCF_056406135.1). Taxonomy (NCBI): domain Bacteria; kingdom Pseudomonadati; phylum Pseudomonadota; class Gammaproteobacteria; order Lysobacterales; family Rhodanobacteraceae; genus Luteibacter; species Luteibacter sp. P1_D3. Next base: position 113,210 of record NZ_JBFUAT010000004.1, read on the forward strand.
CGTCGAGCGCTCCAATCTCCATCGCCAGGTGGTGCATGCCGATGCGCGCGTCGGCATGAGCAAGGCCGAATCCGCGCGGATGACGCTCTCTGCCCTGAATCCGCGGATCCGCGTGCACACGGTGGTCGACCGTCTTCGCGCCGACAATGTCGAGTCCTTGATCCGCGATCACGACGTGGTGATCGACGGGGCCGACAACTTCGCCACCCGCTATCTCCTGGCCGCGGCGACGCGACAGCTCGGCATCCCGATGGTCTATGCGGCGATCGAGCGATTCACCGGTCAGGCGAGCGTCTTCGATCCGCGTCGTGAGGACTCGCCGTGTTATCGCTGCCTGTTCCCCGAACCGCCGTCAGCTGCCGACGCCCCGAACTGTAGCGAGGCCGGCGTGCTCGGTGTCTTGCCCGGTCTGGTCGGGCTCGTCCAGGCGACCGAGGCGATGAAGCTCATCCTGGGTATCGGCCAGCCGCTGGTGGGGCGACTGCTGACGTACGACGCCCTCGGTATGCGTTTCCGGGAATTGACGCTGAAGCGTGATCCGGCGTGCCCGGGATGCGGGAGCGATGCCCGGTTCGCAGGCTACGTCGACCTCGAGCGGATGTGTGCAGCGGCGGGCTAATGGCCAGCGTCATCGCGTCAGTAGCGGGCGTCCGAGTAGCTAGAGAAGATCGTCCGGAACCAGCGAATACATCGCAGCGTCAACCGATGATCCGTTAACAACCAATCGGTTACGCAATACTCCTTCGAACTTACCTCCGATCCGTTCAGCCGTTTTTCGGCTCGGAAGGTTGTCGTGGGCCGCGACGATCTCCAGGCGTGACACGCCGACGGTTTCGAAGGCAAATCGCGCTGCCAGTCGGCCACAATGTCCCGCAATACCAGTGCCTTGGGCCGACTCCCTCACCCAATACCCGAGGTTGGCAAAGCGGTGCTCGCGGTTGAGATGGTTGACGCCCATGCCGCCGAGGATGGCGTCGGTGGCCGCATCGACGATGAGCATCTCGAAGCCGTCGCCGAGCAACCAGGTCTGCCGACAGAGCCCGATCCAGCTTTCGGCGGCAGCGTCGTCGTAAGCCTCGGTGCACCAGTCCTGCCAGCGGCCCACCGTGGCCACCGATTCGCGCACGGCCTCGGCCAGCAAGGGGGCGTCCGTCATGCGGTGAGCGCGCAGGCTGAGAACGCCGTCGGTGAGGTCGTGCGGGTAGGGAACGGTATCGAGGGTCATGCGGGGAGTATGCGCGTCCCGACTATCTACGCATGGTGCTTTGCAGCGATAATGTGTCGTTTCCGTAGGGCGAATTCTTCATGACGGCACGTATCCTCGACGGTAAGCGCATCGCCCACGAACTGCTCGAGCACATCGGGCGTTGCGTCGCCAAGCGCGTTGCCGAAGGCCGTCGAAAACCCGGGCTCGCGGTGGTGCTCGTGGGGGAGGATCCGGCCTCGGCCGTCTACGTCAAGAATAAGCGCAAGGCTTGCCAGCAGGTGGGCTTCGAGTCGTTCGCTTACGACCTGCCGGCAACGACCACGCAGGAAGAGCTGATCGCGCTCATCGACGAGCTCAATGCCGATCCCGCCGTCCACGGCATCCTGGTCCAGTCCCCGCTGCCCGGCCATATCGATGAAGACGCGCTGGTCGACCGGATCGATCCGGGCAAGGATGTCGATGGCTTTCAGGCGGTGAATGTCGGCCGCCTCGCGCTGCGTCGCTTCGGCCTGCGTCCGTGCACGCCCAAGGGCGTCATGACCCTGCTTGGCCACACCGATCATCCGGTACGGGGCCGCCACGCGGTCATCGTCGGCGTGTCCAACCATGTTGGCCGGCCGCTCGCGCTTGAGCTACTTATTGCCGGTTGTACAGTGACTTGCTGTCATAAGTTCACGCAGAATCTCGAAGGCTTCGTCGGTCAGGCGGACATCCTCGTGGTAGCTGCCGGCAAGCCGGGCCTGGTCAAGGGCGAGTGGGTCAAGCCGGGTGCGGTGGTCATCGATGTCGGCATCAACCGGTTGGAGGATGGCCGGCTCGTCGGCGATGTCGAGTTCGCACCAGCGGCGGAGCGGGCGTCGTGGATTACGCCGGTGCCCGGTGGCGTGGGGCCGATGACAGTCGCCACGTTGATGGAAAACACGCTCGAGGCCGCCGAGGCTATCGACGCGTAGGATGTCGAGCGTCATTGCGCTGTCGCTTTGTTGCAACGCACGGTATAATGCCGCGATTTACTCGCGGGACTAATGCTCATGCGCATCCTTGCTGAGGCACTCACTTACGACGACGTGTTTCTGGTACCCGGCCACTCCACGGTCATGCCTCGCGACGTGGACACCTCCACGCGGTTCACGCGCGGTCTTCGCCTGAATATCCCCATCGTGTCCGCTGCCATGGACACCGTGACCGAGGCCCGCCTCGCCATCACCATGGCGCAGAACGGCGGCATCGGCATCATCCACAAGAACATGACCCCGCTGCTCCAGGCCGCCGAAGTGCGTCTGGTGAAGAAGTTCGAAGCCGGCGTCATCCGCAGCCCGATCACGGTCCGCCCGGATACGTCGATCGGCGATGTCATGGCGCTGACCCGCGCACACAACATCTCCGGCGTGCCGGTGGTCGACGGCGAAAAGCTCGTCGGCATCGTCACCAGCCGCGACCTGCGCTTCGAGCGCAAGCACGACGACCCGGTCCGTAACATCATGACCCGGGAAGATCGCCTGATCACGGTCAAGGAAGGCGCTTCGCACGACGAAGTGCTGGAACTGCTGCACCGCAACCGCATCGAGAAGGTCCTCGTCGTCAACGACGGTTTCCAGCTCCGCGGCCTGATCACGGTCAAGGACATCCAGAAAGCCCGCGACAACCCCAACGCCGCCAAGGACTCGCATGAGCGCCTGGTGGTCGGTGCGGCGGTCGGCGTCGGCGGCGACACCGAGCAGCGTATCGAAGCGCTCGTCGATGCCGGCGTGGACGTGATCGTGGTCGACACCGCCCATGGCCACTCGCAGGCGGTCATCGACCGTGCGGGCTGGGTCAAGAAGCATTATCCGCAGGTCCAGGTCATCGCCGGCAACATCGTTACGGGCGAGGCGGCGCGTGCGCTGCTCGACGCCGGTGTCGACGCGGTCAAGGTCGGTGTCGGTCCCGGTTCCATCTGCACCACCCGTATCGTCACCGGTATCGGCGTGCCGCAGATCACTTCGATCGACCTGGTCGCGACCGCCCTCAAGGGCGAGATCCCGCTGATCGCCGATGGCGGCATCCGCTATTCGGGCGACATCCCCAAGGCTCTCGCCGCCGGTGCCTCCTCGGTCATGCTCGGCTCGATGTTCGCCGGTACCGAAGAAGCCCCGGGTGAGGTCGAACTGTTCCAGGGTCGCTCGTACAAGAGCTACCGCGGCATGGGCTCGATCGGTGCCATGCAGCTCGGCTCCAAGGACCGTTACTTCCAGGACGAAGCCGACGCCGACAAGCTCGTGCCGGAAGGCATCGAGGGTCGCGTGCCGTATCGCGGCCCGATTCGCAACATCATCCACCAGATGATGGGCGGCCTGCGTGCCTCCATGGGTTACATGGGCGCGGCCAACATCGACGAGATCCACGAGAAGGCCCAGTTCGTGAAGGTGACCGGTGCCGGCGTGCGCGAAGCGCATCCGCACGACATCCAGATCACGAAGGAAGCGCCGAACTACCGCCTGACCGACGCCTAAGGCGCTCGCTCCAGGTGACCCAGGACGCCCGCCACAAGTGGGCGTTCTGCTTTTTCAGACTTTCGAACTGCAGGCTGCCCCGATGACCGACATCCACAGCGACAAGATCCTCATCCTCGACTTCGGTTCGCAGTACACGCAGCTGATCGCCCGCCGCATCCGCGAGATCGGTGTGTACTGCGAAGTCTGGGCCTGGGACCATGCGCCCGACGAGATCCGTGGCTTCAACCCGCGTGGCGTGATCCTCTCCGGCGGCCCTGAGTCGGTCACCGAGGACGAATCCCCGCGCGCGCCGCAGCTGGTCTTCGAGCTGGGCGTGCCGGTGCTGGGCATCTGCTACGGCATGCAGACCATGGCCGAGCAGCTCGGCGGCAAGGTCGAAGCCGGTCACCACCGCGAATTCGGTCCGGCCACGATCACGTTCGGCAGCTGCGCGCTGTTCGACAGCGTCGTCGAGGACGGCGAGGCGCTGGGTGTGTGGATGTCCCACGGCGACCGCGTGACCGCGATGCCCGACGGCTTCACCGCGACTGCTTCAACGTCGAGCCTGCCGCTGGCCGCCATGGCGGACGACGAGCGCCGCTTCTACGGCGTGCAGTTCCACCCGGAAGTGACCCACACCAAGCGTGGCATGGAGCTGCTGCGCCGCTTCGTCGTCGATATCGCCGGCTCCGCCACGCTGTGGGATGCCGCCCACATCATCGAAGATGCCGTTGCCCGCGTGCGCGAGCAGGTCGGCAGCGACCGCGTGCTCCTCGGCCTCAGTGGTGGCGTGGATTCGTCCGTCGTCGCCGCGCTGCTCGAGAAGGCTATCGGCGACCAGCTCACCTGCGTCTTCGTCGACACCGGCCTGCTGCGTTACCAGGAAGGCGACCAGGTCATGGCCACCATGGCCGAGCACATGGGCGTCCACGTCATCCGCGTCGACGCGCGCCAGCGCTACTTCGACGAGCTCGCCGGTGTCGAAGACCCGGAAGCCAAGCGCAAGGTCATCGGCCGCCTGTTCATCGAGATCTTCGACGAAGAATCCGCCAAGCTCGAAGGCGTGAAGTGGCTGGCCCAGGGCACGATCTACCCGGACGTCATCGAGTCCGCCGGCAGCAAGACGGGCAAAGCCCACGTCATCAAGAGCCACCACAACGTCGGCGGCCTGCCGGAGCACATGAAGCTCAAGCTGGTCGAGCCGCTGCGCGAGCTGTTCAAGGACGAAGTCCGCCGCATCGGCGTCGAGCTCGGCCTGCCGCGCGACATGGTCTATCGCCACCCGTTTCCGGGTCCGGGCCTGGGTGTGCGCGTGCTGGGCGAAGTGAAGGAAGAGTACGTCGACCTGCTGCAGCGCGCGGATGCGATCTTCATCGAAGAGCTGCGCAAGCATGGTCTGTACGACCGTGTAAGCCAGGCGTTCGCCGTGTTCCTGCCGGTGAAGTCGGTGGGCGTGGTCGGCGATGGCCGGGCTTACGAGTGGGTGATCGCGCTGCGTGCAGTCGAGACGATCGACTTCATGACGGCGCACTGGGCGCACTTGCCGTACGACTTCCTTGATACGTGTTCGACGAGAATTATCAATGAGTTGCGTGGTATTTCTCGTGTGGTTTATGACATCTCGGGGAAGCCGCCGGCAACGATTGAGTGGGAGTGATTGAGCCCACCCGCGTGTCGATTCCGACATGACGGGCCATGCAAGCCACGCCCGTCACGTCGTTCTCCAGGCCCAGCCTCGTCGGCGCCAGCGCAGCTAGATACTGTTTTTCCAATAAGGCGGCTCGCCAGGGACGGCTGAGAATGATCGCAGTGACATTATTCTTTCATTTTCCCGTGGAAAGTGATTGAATAATGTCATTATGGCTAACAAGACCTCTCACCTCCTCCCTTCGAGCGAACTGCGCCTGCAGCAGTTCGGTGAGCGCTTGCGTCTTGCGCGGCAGCGGCGTCATCTCACGGCAAAGCAAGTGGCCGAGCGGGCGGGGATGACCGTCGTCACACTCAGGAGCCTTGAACGGGGGAGCCCAGGCGTCACGGTCGGCGCCTATCTGTCCGTCATGCAGGTGTTGGGTCTGGAGCAGGATCTGGATCTTGTGGCGATGACTGATGTCACAGGGAGGGCCATTCAGGATGCCTCCCTGACGCGCCGGCCATCGGCGGCGACCTTGCCCAGTCCCAGCAACGATCGATATCGCCGGGTAGAGCCGCCGGCGCCTGCGTCGGTAAACGAACCGCGTGCCTCGTACGCCGCCAAGATCGAGTCCCCCCAAGACGACGAATTCGTCAGTTCGAAGGACCTGATCTCGCTGATCGTCCCGCTTGCCGCGCGCGAAGAGGACTGAGCCATGGCTGATGATGTCATTGCCGTGTACACGGACTGGGACAGATCGCGTGATCCCCGACACCTCGGTCGTCTTTATTCGCATCGGACGAATGGTCGTGAGGTCTTCGAGTTTGAATTCGACCACGCGGCGCTCGGCGATTCCCAACTGCTGAATCCGCGATTGGATCCGCGGCTCGGCTTATACGCGGGCCGACAGTATCCGGCGCAGAACCAGGGATCGTTCGGGCTATTCGCTGACGCCAGCCCCGATCGATGGGGAAGAATGCTTATGCGTCGTCGACTGGAACGTGAGCAGAGGGCAGGGCGTCAGGACCCGAGACGGCGTTTATATGAGTCGGACTACCTGTTGGGCGTTCACGATAGCTACCGCGTGGGTGCGCTTCGGTTCCGCCTTAATGACGAAGGTCCCTTTCTTGACGATCAACACGGCATGGCTGCGCCACCATTCGTGCAGTTGCGCGCCCTCGAAGCGGCAAGTCTTGCGCTGGAAGACGACGACCAGAACACATCCCCACACGCGGACGAGTGGCTGCGCCTGCTGATTGCACCTGGCGGATCCCTCGGAGGCGCTCGCCCGAAGGCTAGTGTCGTCGATCCTGAGGGTGCCCTCTGGATAGCCAAGTTCCCCAGCGTCCGAGACGAACATGATGTCGGGGCGTGGGAAATGGTCGTTCATACCCTCGCCGGCGCATGCGGCCTGACCGTGTCCGAAGCGCTGGTACGCCGGTTCAACGGGCAGCACCACACGTTCCTGGTAAAGCGATTCGATCGAACCGGCGCAGGCTCGCGTTTGCATTTCGCTTCGGCCATGACACTCACGGGCCATGTCGATGGGGATGATGCATCAAGTGGCGTCAGCTACCTGGAACTCGCACGTGTACTGATGAACGAAGGATCGTCGACCGATGCCGATCTACGCGAGCTCTGGTCGCGGATCGTGTTCAACCTGATGGTTTCGAATACCGACGATCATCTGCGGAATCATGGATTCCTTTTGCATCCGGGGCGCGGGTGGGGCCTGTCGCCAGCGTACGACATGAATCCCGTCACCGGCGCCCAAGGCCTGAAGTTGAACATCAGTGAGTTCGATAATGCGATGGACCTGGATCTCGCGAGATCGGTCGCTCCTTACTTTCGCATTTCACAAGACGACGCCGACCAGATCATTCGGCGCCAGCGAGCTGTCGTGGCACAGTGGCGTGCTTTGGCGAATCGACTTGGGATTCCGAGTAGGGAGCAAGCAAGCATGGAAGAAGCGTTTCGCGCATCGACCTGACGCCGATGGTCGGGAGCACTATCGCGCCCCCTTCCCCAACCACCGTGCCAAATTCGCCACATAAAGCTCCGTCGACCGCTTCGCCTCCGGCGTCACACGCAACGTCCCACCCGGCGCCTCACTGACAAAACTCGGCTTCCCATGATCCGGATCCCAGTTGTAGTCGGCAAAGTGGTGAAACGTCGATTGCGCCACGGCGGGGCCCATGCCATCAGGTTGCGGCTCGAAGGCAACCGCAATCGCGAACGGCGCACCGGTCACCTCGCTCTTGCCCGTCGCGATCACGCGAGCACTGGCATCGCCAGCCGGCGCCGTCACATCGCCTTCGTGCGGATGGGAGGGCAGGTAGCGCAAGGCGAGCCCCGGGGAGTCTGGATCGGCCAGGATCGGGTGAACTTCGCCCACCGGCTCGATTTCCTGGAAGTCGCCGTTGGCACCCGAGTGGAAATTCGGCCAGAGGATCGCGGTGGTGTACGGGTCATCGACAACGCGGCGCGACACATCCGGGTCGGGATTGTGCGTATGGAAGTGATGGGCCTTGCCCACGCCCTGCAGGTCACACACTGAGCAACCCAGGTCCATGTGATCGCGCGCGACCAGCAGGCCGCCGCCGCGCTGACGGAACCGGTCGATCGCCGCGCGCTCCTCATCGTTGAGCCCATCGCCGACATCCACGGCGAACAACCACAACTGGTCGAAGTCGCTGCTGTCGAGACCCGCCAGAACAGGATCGGACACGCCTGGCGGGGCCCCGCGATCCCGCGCCACCACGTCGTAAAGCGGCTCGCCATCGGCGGCCCGTGCCCGCCCGAGAACCTCGCGCAGCAATGAGAAGCGCGCGATGCTCCAGTCGTCGGCCGTGGGTTCGATGGTGGTCTGTAGAAGAATGCGTTGCGAAGTCATGGCAGCAAGTTTACGTGACGATGGAAGAATGATCGGCAAGGGAGAGATCAGCCGAGACGAGCCTGCGCAAGCGTATTACCGATCCACTGCACGATGGCCTGCGTCGGCATGGCGCCCGAGGTGCGGGCTATCTCGCGACCTTTGTGGACCATGATCATCGTGGGGATGCTGCGGATGCCGTAGCGGGCGGAGATTTCCGGCATGGCCTCGGTGTCGAGCTTGGCCATGCGAACGCGCGGCTCGAGTACTTTCACCGCCGCCTCGAAATTCGGGCTCATCGTCCGGCAGGGGCCGCACCATGCCGCCCAGAAGTCGATAACGACAGGTAGCTCGCTCTTCGCCGTGTGGCGTTCGAAATTCGCCGCGGTCATCTCGACGGCCTTGCCCGGAAAGAGTGCGTTATGGCACGTGCCGCATTTCGGGTCTTGTCCCAACCTGTCCCGCGGGACGCGGTTGAGCGCGGCATCGACGGGGCAGGCGACGATGACCGAGTCGGTACGGCTAGTCGCCGTGGACGCTGCAGGTTGTTCGGACACGCGATGTTCCTCGTTCGAGCGTTGCGATCCAGAAGGCAAGGGCAGTCAGACTGACGGCGGCGCCCAACAGGCAGACGCCCGTCCATCCGCCGGTCGCGTAGACCGTGGTCGTCGCCATCGCGCCCAGGCCGCTGCCGGTTGCATAAAACAGCATGTATACACCGACCATACGACTGTGGGCGTCGGGTCGTCTTGTGAAGATCATGCTCTGGTTAGTGACATGAATGGCTTGCGCGCCGAGGTCGAGCAAGACGATGCCGAGCAGGAGCGCCGCGATCGAGGTACCCATCAAGGCCAGCGGCCCCCATGCGACGAGTAGCAGGACGAGCGCGACCCCCGTCGTGCGTTGACCGAGCCCCTGGTCCGCCCACCGGCCCGCGCGGGCGGCGGCGAGAGCGCCGAGGGCGCCCATCAACCCGAACGCGCCGATCGCGGTATGGGAGTAGTCGAAGGGCGGACCGCTCAGTGGCAGGACCAGGGCGCTCCAGAAGATGTTGAGCGCGGCAAACATGAGCATGGCAAGCGTGCCGCGCACCCGGAGCACGCGCTCGCTGCGCAGCAGCTCGAACATCGAGCCAAGCAGGCGCAGGTAGCTCATGGGTTGGGCAGCGACAGGCAGACGAGGCAACGCACGCCAAAGCAAGGCGGCGAGAACCAGCATGGCCATCGCCGAACCGGCATAGACCGCGCGCCAGCCCGCGAGGTCACTGATGCCGCCGGAAAGAACACGGGCCAGCAACAGGCCGACGAAGACACCCGACTGCGCGGCGCCGACGACGCGACCGCGCTCGTCCGGGCCGGCAGCGCTGGCCGCGTAGGCGATCAGTCCCTGGGTCATGGCCGTACCCAGCAAGCCGGCACCAAGCATCCCGACGAGCAGCGCCACCGGCGCCGTGGAGAGGCTGATGCCGGTCAGGACGACGGCCAGCAGGATGGCCTGGGCCAGCATCAATCGGCGACGGTTCCACAGGTCGCCCAGGGGCACCAGCAGGAGCAAGGCCAGCGCGGAGCCCAGCTGTGTGGCCAGCACGACGGCGCCGATCGCGGCGCGGGGGATCGCGAAGTCGTTCGCCAGCGCGTCCAGTAGCGGCTGCGCGTAATAGACGTTGGCGACGCTCAGTCCGCTCGCGCACGCAAATAGCGCAACGAGGCCGCGGGGCAGGGCAACAGGCATGACCCTTCCTTTAATCTAGTTGCAAATCGAAACCTGTTGAAGGGTAGGCAGTGTAGTTGCAAAATGCAACTTCAGTAATGAAGAGCCGAAGGATCTCCCATGACAACGAACCTCATCGATAACGATCGAACCTGCCCTGTAGGTCGGGCGCTCGACGTCATCGGCGATCGCTGGTCTCTGCTGATCGTCCGCGAGGCGTTCGACGGCGTCAGTCGTTTCGGGGACTTCCAGCGCGAGTTGGGTGTAGCTCGCAACATCCTGACCGATCGTCTGCGCAAGCTGGTCGATGCCGGCATCCTGCTCAGCCAGCCGGCGGCCGATGGCAGCGCCTATCAGGCCTACGTGCTCACCCCGAGCGGCGAAAGCCTGTTCCCCATCGTCGTGGCACTGCGCCAGTGGGGTGAAAAACATCTCTTTGCGCGTGGCGAGAAATACTCTCGCCTCATAGACATCGGCACGGGCAGGCCGGTGCCGCTCATGACGCCGCGTACCGGTGAGGGACGCGCGCTATCGGCCGGCGAAACTCGGGTGAAAAAGGTGGTATGAGCCAACGGCTCAATCCCGCCGGAACCAATCCTCCGACGCTGGCACCCGCTCGGCGAGGAAATCCACGAAGGCCCGTATGCGCGTCGCCAGATGCTCATGACCGACAAACACGGCATGCGTCACCTGGCGCTCGCCGGCATTGAAGTCCTCGAGGATGGGCACCAGTCGACCGGCGGCGATGTCCCTGTCCACGTGATACGACGACAGCCGGCCGATTCCCAGGCCGTCGACAGCCATGCGCCGCAGCGTCTCGCCGTTGTTGGCCTGGAAGTTACCGCTGACCGGTACGGATCGGCTCTTCCCGGTGGCAGGATCCAGGAACGGCCAGGCATTGAACGACCGGGCCAGGTTGAAGACCAGGCAATTGTGCGCGGCCAGATCGTCAGGGCTGGCCGGCGTGCCGCGTTGCTCCAGATAGGCCGGTGAGGCAAACACCACATGCCCCGCCTCGCTGATCTTGCGCGCCTTCAGGCCGGAGTCGGGCAACACGCCGACACGAATCGCAACGTCGGCTCGGTCTTCCACCAGGTCGACGATGCTGTCGTTGAGCGACAGGTCCAGCTCGACCAGCGGGTAGGCAGCGAGAAACTCGGGAATGAGCGGGACGATCTTCCAGACCCCGAATGACACGGAGGAATTCACCCGCAACTTTCCCGAAGGCGTCGCGGCGCCGCCATGCGCCACCAGGCGCTCGGTCTCGTCAATGTCAGCCAAGACGCGTAGCGCCCGCGCGTAATAGGTTTCGCCCTCGGAGGTGAGTTGCAGCGTGCGTGTGGTGCGCACGATCAGGCGCGTACCCAGGCGGCTTTCCAGCCGCGCCAGTAGCTTGCTGATTGCCGAGGGCGACAGGCCGAAACTGCGCGCGGCGCCGGCAAAGCTTCCCGCCTGCACGACGCGCATGAAAGCCTCCATCTCACCCGCCCGGTTATCCATGCCGCCACCTATTCGTGAATTCAAAGCATGAGTGTCGATAGCCGCGACCGCCTTGCCGCCAACACTCCCGGGTTTCATATTACTCGTCGTACACCGTGATGAGGCCAGCTGCTGGCCTCCCGTGTCGATTCCCCCAAGGTCACATTCGTGATGACACGGAACGAATCGGCCGCCACGGCCCCCTCTTTGAACTGGAGACACACACCATGACCATCCGCGACAAGCTCCTGGCCGGCCCACTGGGCTTCGGTACCGCCCCGCTGGGCAACATGTTCCGCGACATTCCCGAGGACGAGGCCACGGCGACGGTCGAGGCGGCCTGGGCGCAGGGCACCCGCTTCTTCGACACCGCACCGTTCTACGGCGCCGGCCTCGCCGAGATCCGCCTGGGCAAGATCCTGGCGAACCACCCCCGCGACGAGTACACCTTGAGCACCAAGGTCGGCCGCATCGTCCTGGACGAGGTGGAAACCGGCGCGCGCGAGTTCGGTGAGAAGGGCGGTGTGTTCGCCCACGGCCGTCCGAACAAGGTCATCAACGATTACTCGGAAAAAGGTACGTACCAGTCGATCGAAGACAGCCTGAAGCGCATGAATGTCGGGCATATCGACTTTGTCTGGGTGCACGACATCGCACAGGATTTCTACGGCGACGAGTGGCTGGCCATGTTCGAGACAGCACGTACGGGCGCGTTCCGCGCGCTGGACCGCATGCGCGACGAGGGCGTCATCAAGGGCTGGGGTCTGGGTGTGAACAAGACCGAGCCGGTGGAAATCCTGCTGGGCCTGAGCAACGCCCGTCCGGATGCCACACTGCTAGCCGGTCGCTACACGCTGCTCGATCACGCCCACGCCCTCCAGCGCCTGATGCCCGCCGCGGCTGAGCGGGGCGTCGACATCGTCGTCGGCGGTCCGTACAGCTCGGGCATCCTCGCCGGTGGCGCGAACTTCGAATACCAGGCGGCGTCGCCCGAGATCATCGCGCGTGTCGACCGGATCAAGGCCCTGGCCGCGAAGCACGACGTCCCGGTGAAGGCAGCTGCGGTGCAGTTCGCGCTGGCTCATCCGGCCGTCGCGGCAGTGATCCCCGGCGCGAGCAAGCCGTCGCGCATTGCCGAAGACCACGCCGCTGTGAAGGCCGTCATTCCCGCCGACTTCTGGCGCGACATGCGCGCGCAGGGGCTGGTGTCTCCGGATGCACCGTTGCCCGGAAACGCCTGAACGGGGCCTTTTGTTCAAGCCGCCGACACCCCACCACAGGTATCCAGCAGCATTCCGTTAGTCGTTCCCGAGGAGACATCTTCATGGCGCAACCCGCGCTGTTCAAACCGATCCGCGTACGCAACCTCGACCTGAGCAACCGGATCGTGATCGCGCCGATGTGCCAGTACTCGGCCGAGCATGGCCGGATGAACGACTGGCACCTGATGCACCTTGGCCAGCTCGCGAACTCGGGCGCGTCCCTGATTACCATCGAAGCCACCGGTGTGTTGCCTGAAGGGCGCATCACCTGGGCCGATGTCGGCCTGTACGACGACGAGACGGAAGCGGCGATGCGGCGGACGCTGGAAGGCGTGCGCAAGTGGTCCAACGTGCCCATCGCCATCCAGCTCAACCACGCAGGGCGCAAGGCGTCGACCGACACACCCTGGGTCGGCGGTGCGCAGCTGGCGCCTGACGATGCCCACGGCTGGCAGACCGAGGCGCCGTCCGCGATTGCCTTCCTCGACGACTACGTGCCGCCCACCGCGCTGGATCGCGAAGGCCTTGCCCGTATCCGTGACGCCTTCGCCGCCGCCGCGGTGCGTGCGGCGCGGCTGGATATCGACGTCGTCCAGTTGCACGGGGCGCATGGGTACCTGCTGCACCAGTTCCTCTCGCCGATCTCGAACCAGCGCACCGACGAGTACGGCGGGTCGCTGGAAAACCGCATGCGCTTCCCACTCGAGGTGTTCGACGCCGTTCGCGCCGCGTTCCCGTCCGATCGTCCCGTTACGATGCGAGTGTCGGCGACCGACTGGGTCGAGGGTGGCTGGGATCTGGAGCAGACGATCGTCTTCGCCCGCGCGCTCGAAGACCACGGTTGCGACGCCATCCATGTGTCCACGGGCGGCCTCGACGCCGCGCAGAAGATTCCGGTCGGCCCCAGCTACCAGGTGCCTTTCGCCCGTGCGGTCAAGGCGGCGGTGAAGATGCCCGTGGTCGCGGTGGGCCTGATCACGGAGGCCGAGCAGGCCGAGGCGATCGTCGCCACCGGCGATGCCGACATGATCGCCCTGGCGCGGACGGTGCTCTACGACCCGCACTGGCCGTGGCATGCGGCGGCGCAACTGGGTGGGCAGATTCACCATCCGCCGAAGCAGTACCTGCGGTCGCAGCCCTCTCGTCACCGCCATCTGTTCGCCACACCCGAGCACATGCGGGCCGAGGCGGGCTGGACCGAAGACGGCGAGGGGCATTTTTCCTAAGCTTTGCCGCCGCCCGCTGCGACAAGATGCGCCAAGCGCGCCAGTGTACCGATCGGTACACTGGCGACTCCTAACCCACAGGAGTGCCTCCGATGGCCGCGCCCGTTCCCCCGTTCACCCACGAATCCGCCGTGCAGAAAGTCCGTCTGGCCGAAGACGGCTGGAACAGTCGCGACCCGGCCAAGGTCGCCCTCGCGTACACGGTCGACACCCAGTGGCGGAATCGCGCCGAGTTCGCCAGCGGCCGTGACGAGGTCATCGCCTTCCTGACCCGCAAGTGGAAGAAGGAGCAGGAGTACCGGCTGATCAAGGAACTGTGGGCCTTCACCGGCGACCGTATCGCCGTGCGCTTCGCCTACGAGTGGCATGACGACAGCGGCAACTGGTTCCGTTCCTACGGCAACGAGAACTGGGAGTTCGATGCCGCGGGCGAAATGCATCATCGCTACGCCTGTATCAACGATCTGCCCATCGCCGAAAGCGAGCGCAAGTTCCATTGGCCGCAGGGGCGTCGTCCGGACGATCATCCCGGTCTTTCCGACCTGGGCCTCTGATGGCGCGTGCCGTTTTCGAGCGCGCCGACGTCATCCCGTTGGTCGCGGAGGCCTTTCGTGAGCTCGGGTACGACGGCGCAAGCATGAGCCGGATCACGGAGCGCACCGGGCTGGGCAAGGGCAGCCTTTATCACTTCTTTCCGGGTGGCAAGGAGGAGATGGCGGCGGTCGTGCTGGCCGACGTGGACGACTGGTTCGAACACCATGTCTTCGTGCCCTTGCGCGAAAACGAGCCGCAGGCGGCTATCGCCGCCATGTGGCGGGATGTAGACGAATACTTCCAGTCGGGTGGCCGTGTGTGTCTCGTCGGTGCGTTTGCCCTGGACGAGACCCGTGACCGTTTCGCCGCAACGATATCCGGCTATTTCGTCCGCTGGATCGAGGCACTGGCTTCGGCCCTGGTCCGCCTGGGACATGGCGAGGCGGACGCGCGCGAGCAGGCCGAAGACGTGGTGCTCGGCATCCAGGGCGCGCTCCTGTTGTCCCGCGCGACACAGGATCCGGCAACGTTTCGGGCGGGGCTGCAACGGATGGCGCGGCGCCTCGGAACCACGCATCATGCCCAGCTGTGAATGCATCCGGGAATGATCGATGAGCAAGGACATCAAGCGCTGCGCGTGGGCTGGCAGCGATCCGCTATATACCGACTACCACGACACGGAGTGGGGCGTCCCGCTGCACGACTCGCGGATGCTGTGGGAGCAACTGATGCTGGAAGGCTTCCAGGCGGGTCTCGCCTGGATCACCGTCCTGCGTAAACGCGAGACCTTCCGCAAGGCCTTCAAGGGATTCGATCCGGCCAAGGTCGCGCGTTTCACCGAGAAGGACATCCTGCGCCTCCTCGACGATCCGGGCATCATCCGCTCGCGCGCGAAGATCGAAGCCACGATCAACGGCGCGCGCGTCTATGAAGAGATGAAAGCGCGGGGCGAAAGCTTCGATGCCTATTGCTGGTCGTTCACGAATGGCAAGGTGCTGCGCGGCGACGGACGTACCGTGCACGCGCAGACACCTCTGTCGGTAACGATCTCGAAGGACCTCAAGAAGCGGGGCTTCAAGTTCGTCGGCCCGACGATCACCTACGCCTGGATGCAGGCCGTCGGCATCGTCGACGACCATGCGATCGGCTGCTTCAGGCGTTGATTACAGCTTGACCTTGACACCCAGGTTGAAGAACCGGCCGATGGCGCCGTCCTGGGCGTAGGTCGGGTTGTAGTTGTTGCCTGCATAGTTGGCCACGTCCAGCGGCGCCTTGCGATCGAATGCATTCATGACCGACGCGGTCACGGCGATCTTCGGCGTGAACTGGTAGCTGCTGGTGAGGTTGAACTCGGTGAACGAGCCGACGCGGCAGCTGGAATAGCCGTCGGGAATGCAGTCGCTGCCATACACGTCCGGCGCCGTGTTGGTCATCCCACTGGTGTGATAGAACGTGCCGGTGACGGTGAGGTTGTTCCAGATCATCGTGTTCGACCACGACTCGCGATAACGCGGTGTACCGGCGCCTGAGGACAGGTTATACGGACCATGCGTGCCCGCGAACGATTCCACCGTGCCATCGGGCAGCGTCAGCTTCCACGTGAAGATATCCGTACCGCTGAAATCGGAGATGTACTGGATACCGTTGTCGAAGGTGAAGTGCGCCTGCAGATCGACATCGAGGCCGTTGGTCTTTAGCGAATTGGCATTGATATAGCTGCCAATCACCTCGATCGGGCGAGCCAACGCGGTGGGATTGAGCGGATCGGGTTTGTCGGCGATGACCTGGGTGCCCGCGGGCAGGGGTTGGCCTGCGTAGTACGCGTCCAGGATCGAACCGGCGTCGGTCGACGTGATCACATCGGTCTTCTTGATGTGATAGTAGTCGAATGACGCGTTCAGCCAGGTCGTCGGCTGCAACACGATGCCCAGCGTGTAACTCTTCGCCCGCTCCGGTTTGATGTTCTTGTTGGCATCGGTGAACTGGGCCAGCTGGTACGCCTGGACGTAGCCGTTATTGCCATGCGCGGCCGCGAAGTCTGCCGGCGGGTTGTACGTGACGAAGCCTTCATTGGAGCTGGAGCCATTCTCGGAGAAGCTCGGCGCACGCACGCCCTTCGAGAACGTGCCGCGCACGGCCAGCCAATCGAATGCCTTCCACTTCAGGCCCAGCTTGGGCGCGAACTCGGTGCCGATATCGGAGTAGTGATCGACGCGGCCGGACAGGTCCGCCTCGAGCGAATCCAGCAACGGTGCATCGAATTCGAGATAGGCGCCCTCGACGTCGCGGCTGCCCTTGGTCTGCGCATTGCCCAGACCCTGGAACTCGTTGTCCGGATTCAGCGTCGGGTCGTTCTGTGCTTCGTGACGCAACTGAATGCCGGCGGCCATACCGAGGGCGCCACCGGGCAGGTCGAACAGCGTGCGATTGGCCGCCAGGTCGATCGCATCGAGGTCCGAGGTCGAGGTCTTGTTGTAGCCGGGCGCGAGGGCATTACGTACAGCGGCGCTATTGGAGGAGGGGTTGAGGAAGTTGTAGCTGCCGGTATTGACCGCATTGATCAGGCCCGCATACGTCAGATAACCGTAGAGCTGGGTATCCAGGCTGGTGTGGTTGAGGACCAGTGACGCGTCGTAGTTCCACTCGCCCCAGGTGCCGGCGACATCGCCGACGATGCGCAGGTTGTGGTTGTCGTAGGTACCGCCGCGGGGGATGTCACCGAAGGCATAGTTGATCAGCGCGGCCTGGCCGCTGGCTGCGTAGGGGTTGTTCGGGTTGAGACTGCCGTTGCTCAGATAGGCAGGGAGCGCGATGTTATTGGTGTTGTTCGGCGTCGATCCCTGGATCTGCGCCGGCGTGGTCACCGTATCGGTCTTGGTCTCCATGTAGCTGAGCGACACGTACGCCTTGGTCGTGTCGTTGATCTTCACGGTGAAGCGGCCGTAGACGCCGCCTTCCTTCATCTTGGCCTGGATCTGGTCGTACTGCGCCACGGTGTTCTGCTGGCAGTAGGTGCCCGAGCTGTCGTTGGTGAGCTTGCCTTTGGGACCGCAACCGCCGGTCAGCAGGCTGGCGGTCGCACCGGTATTCGGAACGCCCGTGGTGACATCGCCGGGCGTACCCAGGGTGCCCGGGGTGACCGAACCATAGATTGACCCGGAGCCGTTCGCCGGCTGGCCGGTCTGCAGATTGGCACCACCGATGCCGCTCAGATCCGCCGTGTTGTAAGGGAAGCCGCGGTCGCCCGCGCTGATCGCGTTGTCTTCCTGGTACTGGGCACTGAAGTAGGCGTTGTAACCGTCCTTGTTCAGATCGCCACCGCCTGCCAGGAAGGTCGCCTTGCGAGTGAAGCCGCCACCATGCGCGGAGTTGCCGACGTCGGCGGTCGCCTCCATGCCTTGATAACCCGGCTTGAGGATCACGTTGACCACGCCGGCGATGGCGTCGGCGCCATAGAGCGAGGAAGCGCCATCCTTCAGCACTTCGATGCGATCGACCGCAGCCAGCGGAATCGTATTCAGATCGACGAACGAACGCTGGCCGTCGTCGGCGACGGCATAGTTGGCGGCGCGGTGCCCATCGATCAGCACCAGGGTGGAATTCACCGTCAGGCCGCGCAGGGCGACACCCGACGAACCCGCGGCAAAGCCGTTGGTGAAGCTGTTGGGAATCGAGCCGCTGTTATCGGCGGAGATCGAACGCACCACGTCGGAAATCGTGGTGTAACCGCTACGCGCGATGTCCTTGGCGGAGATCGTCGTCACCGGCGAAGCGGTTTCGGTATCGATACGTGGAATCGCCGAGCCGGTCACCGTGATGGTCTGCAGCGTGCTGGGATTGGCAGCGGTGTCTTGCGGGGCGGCATCACTAGTGGCCGACTGCGCCCACGCGCTGCTTGCGACAGGTGCCAGAAGGAGCGCGGCCAAGGCGCACGCGAGCTTGTTACGTTTCATGGTGACGACCCTTACGCTTATTTTAGGCAAAGTGAGCTCGCCCGACACGATTGTCGGGTGGCTGGACGGCGCTTGAAATAACGAGGTCGTTACTAGGGGAAGGCCTCGTCTGGTATCGAGTCTTTCATCATCACCAGGCGTATACAAGCAATTAACAGCTGCACGGGGAATTGCGACGACGCTCGCTTTTTCGACGCAGATCGCAGGCTCGTGCGAATGGCGCGGTCGTCGATATGGCCGTTTTTCAGGCCTTTACCGAACGCGCTCGCAAGATCGTGAAATGAATTCGCGTCAAGATCCCACGTTGGTTTCGTTTTCATTTCGTCTAGATGAATCGCAGCCAACGCGACGTTGAACCCGGCGGAATCTCGGGTTCCATTGTCACGTGCAGGTGACCAACGTGGGGGCGTCGACTCAATACGAGCCGGGCGGTGCTTTCTCGCCCAGCCACCCCTCGTCGGGACGCTTGTGTGCTTTCACACCGTGCCAGAAAGTCAGGGCGCGCAATGTCCATTGCCGGCCGATCGCGAACGCGAGGCCGAGGGGTGCCTTCATGGCATCGCGCCATGGCGAGACGCCCGGGTCGCTCGGTACGACATGCAGGTATTTCCGACAGGCACGATTGAACTGATGCACGCGGGCCAGATGCACGGTGTGTCGGGTATAGAAGGTGACGCCGACGGAGACCGAGACGCCATCGCCCGGCTTCACCCAGTCCGTCGTAGTATGGGTCATGTGCGGCGACGTGGTCGGGAAGTACACGCCGTCGCCGGGGCCGCTGTCGAATTCATGGCTCGATGCGCGCGAGGATGCCTTGAGCCTGACATCGCGCAGTGTGTGGCTGACGATGAAGTCTTCGACATGGGCGGCCGTCACGGCCTCACGATCGGACGGTTCCCAGACGCTCAATACTTTCCGGCCATGCAGCTGGAGCCAGAAGTTGTTCTCGCGATCGATGTGGAATGGCGTCACCGAGGGTGGCGCCGAGATGAAGATGAAGCCCGTGACGTTGAAGATGCCCGGCTGCTCCCGCTCGATCGTCGCGCGGACCCCGTCGATGATGGATTCCAGCAGGGCGCGATAACGAGGTATCGACTCCACGTTGTAGAGCGCGATCCACGAGCCGGTCTCTTCGATCCGCGCGAACACCTCGTCGATGTCTTTACCGTCGGGATGTCGCGCGTCATGACGGAAAGCCGAGGCCTGGGTCATGCCCGGCTTGACGAAGCGGCATTGCTCCCGCGGCATGAGCTCCTTCGCCAGTCGCGCGAGTTCCGGCAGTTGGAACAGCGGATGCGTGTCGAAGTCATGGCGCAGCCGGTTGATCCGGTGCGTCGAAAATCCGTGTGGATCGAGAGGCCGCACGCCCATGATGATCGCTCCCCTGATGGCCAGAGCCGCCCTGCCAGGCTTGGGAAAAGCGTCGTACTAACCGGTGCGCATCGCCACATCACCAACGGTCTAACCGCAAGGTATTGCGTATTCTTACCGGTTGCCGTCGCACGGCACGGTAACGGAAAGAGGCCCTTGCGGGCCTCTTCATCGTTTCCGGAAACGCTCAGGCGGCCCTGGCAAGCCGCGATGCCGTCACCGGTTTATTACGAAAGGCCACTCCCATTCGGTTGAACGCACTCATCAGCGCGATCGCAGTGGAGAGGTCGGCGAGTTCCTTGTCGCTGAACTCGGCGGCAGTGGCCTCGTAGTCTGCGTCCGGCACGCCGGTGTCGGCCACCAGGGCGAGCGATTCGGCCCAGGCCAGGGCGACCTGTTCCCGCTTGCTGAAAACATCGCCGGCTTCGCGCCAGGCCGACGTGAGGATCAGCTTTTCGAACGGAACGCCGTGCTTGTGCATGTCCTGCGAGTGCATGTCGATACAGAAGGCACAACCGTTGATCTGCGAGACGCGGAGGAAGACGAGGTCGATCAGGTGCTTGTCCAGGCCGCTCTGCGCCAGGTAGCCGTAGACGGCGACGAAACCCTTCATGGCGTCGGGAGCGATCTTCATGTAGTCGATGCGGTGGCTCATGGCATGTACTCCGGGAGAGGAAGAGGGGTGATTCGGTACGGGTCTAGCTTGCGATCGGTACGGGTCACCGAAAAGAGCCAAGAACATACTTTTTGGATGTACCATCCCGGCCATGGACGAATCGTTCGGCATATCCATCGATCGGACCGGGCGGCTCTCGCTGTCCGATCAGATCGCGGACGGCATCCGAGACGCCATCCGCGAAGGGCGCCTCGCGCCCGGTGCGCGCCTGCCGTCGTGGAACGATCTCGCCACCCAGTTGGGCGTGGCCCGTGGCACGGTGCGCAGCGCCTACGAGCGGCTGGCCGACAGCCAGTTCATCGTGGCGGCTGGCGCGGCGGGCACGCGCGTCGCGCGACGCCCGCCAGGGACGCGGCCGGAGCCGGAAGCACCCCGGCCCCGCCGGGCCTTCGGCGCCTTTGCTTCCGGACCCACGCTACCGGCGCCGTTCCAGGTCGGCGTGCCGGCGGCGGACTTGTTTCCCACCGCACTGTGGTCACGCCTGCTTGCCCAGGCCGCACGCGATGCCGCCATGGTTCCGGCGGGCTATCCCGATCCTCGTGGCGAGCCGCGCCTGCGCGCGGAGATCGCCGGCTACCTCGCCGTGGCACGCGGTTTTGCCTGCCATCCATCCCAGGTGTTCGTCACCAACGGCTTCGCCGGCGCCCTCAGCATCGTCGTGCGCGCGCTCAAGCTCCACGGCGCACAGGCCTGGGTCGAGGATCCCGGCTATCCCTTCGCACGCACGGCGCTGGCCTGGGCCGGGCTCACATGCGTGCCGGTTGCGGTCGATGGCGAAGGGATGAACGTCGCGGCGGGTATCGCCCGTGCGCCCGACGCGCGGGTCGCCCTGGTGACGCCGGGGCAGCAGGCGCCGCTAGGGGTCACGCTTTCGCTGGATCGGCGGCATGCCCTGCTGGACTGGGCCCATGCGGGCGATCGCTGGATCATCGAGGACGACTACCTCGGCGAGCTCCAACTGGCCCGTCGCGCCGCGCCTGCGCTGGCCTCCATGGATGCGCGGCGCGTCGTCCATATCGGCACCTTCAGCAAGACGATGTCCCCCGCCTTGCGGGTGGGCTATCTGGTCGCGCCACTCGACCTGATCGATCAGGTCGCCGAGGTCGTCGGCACCCTCGATCCCGCGCCGCCGCCGTCGGTGCAACTGGCGCTGGAGGCGTACATGCGCGGCGGACATTACCTGCGTCATCTGCGTCGCATGAAACGCGCCTATGCCGAACGTCGCGACGCCCTCATGGCGGTGCTTACCAGCCTGGGCATCGACCACGAGCCTGCCGGGCTCGCGATTCATCTCCACTTGCCCGACGGTGCGGACGACGTCAGCGTGGCGCGGGATGCACTGGCCGAATACCTGTCGCCGATCCCGGTATCGCCCTGGTACGCCGGCGGCGTCGAACCGCGAAGTGGATTGCTCCTGGGCGTGACTAATGTGCCGCCGGAGCACGCCGTGGCTTTCGCCGAGCGACTCTGGCGCATCGTGCAGCGCCAGGTCACATGAGATAATCGTCCTTTCACCGGAACCCTCGCTTGTCCATCACCCTCGATACCCTCCCTGAGCCGACCGCTCCCTTCAGCGACGCCGACCACGCGTGGATGACGCGCGCCCTCGCGCTGGCTGAGCATGCGCGTGACGTCGAGGGCGAAGTCCCGGTGGGGGCCGTGCTGGTCATGGATGGCGTCATGGTCGGTGAGGGCTGGAATCGCAACATCACGCTCAACGACCCGACAGCGCACGCGGAGATCCAGGCTTTGCGGGCCGCCGGGCAGGCGGTGTCCAACTATCGCTTCCCGGGCTCGACGCTGTACGTGACGCTGGAGCCTTGCGCCATGTGTGCGATGGCCATGGTCCATGCGCGCGTCGGGCGGGTCGTGTTCGGTGCCACCGATCCAAAGACGGGTGCGGCAGGCAGCGTCTTCGATACGCTGGTGTCTGAGCGGCACAACCATCGGGTCGCCGTGCAGGGTGGCCTGGAAGCCGAAGCAGCCAGCGCGATGCTGCGCCAGTTCTTCCGCGCGCGCCGCTAGGCGTAAGGCGCCAGCGCTTCGGCGCAGGATTGCTCGATTTTCAGCGTTATCAACGCATCGGCGCGCGTCACACCGAGATTGATCGATGCGATGGGAAGCCCGCGCCGTGAGGCTTCGAGCACGAAGCGATATCCCGAATAGACCATCAGCGACGAGCCGACGACGAGCATGGCGTCGGCGCGGGCCAGATGAGCCCATGCGGTATCCACTCGCGCGCGTGGCACGTTCTCGCCGAAGTACACGACATCGGGCTTGAGGATGCCGCCGCAGACGGTGCATTCGGGGACCTCGAAACGGGAGAAATCCACGCCGTCGAGATCTGCATCGCCATCCGGTGCGATCCGTGCATGAAGCGATAGCCAGTCCGGGTTCGCTGCTTCGAGCCGGGCCTGCATGCCGTCGCGACGGGTGATATCCCCGCACTGCATGCAGCGCACGCGATCGAGGCGCCCGTGCAGGTCGACGACGTTAAGGCTGCCGGCGGCCTCATGCAGGCCATCCACGTTCTGCGTGAGCAGGAGCTCGATGCGTCCCGCGTGCTCCATCGCGGCGAGGGCGCGGTGGGCCACGTTGGGTTGCACGCTGCCGAAGTGTCGCCAGCCGATCATGCCGCGCGCCCAGTAGCGCGCTCGCGCCGGTGGGCCGCTCATGAACATCTGCAGGGTCATCGGCGGACTGCGTTTCCACGCGCCCTGGACATCGCGGTAATCGGGGATGCCGGAGTCCGTGCTGATGCCGGCGCCAGTGACGACGAACAGGCGCGGATGCATCTGCAGGAACGCGCGAAGCGGATCGTCGTCGTCGAGGGCGGGCAGGGTGTTCACGGCCCGGAAACTATAGCCGATCGCCGTCACGGTGTTCACGAAGCAGGGCCAGGACGGCACCGGCATCGTCACCGAAGTCGCGGATGGCACGGTCGGTGAGGTTGTGGCGGCCGGCAGCGAGGTCGCGCTCCAGCATCAGCCCGGCATGCGCCAGTCCCGTGGCTTCCGCCATGCCGAGTACCCCCGACACACGGTGCAGCCAGGCCTGGAGATGATCGACGCCGG
Organism: Luteibacter sp. P1_D3; assembly: GCF_056406135.1. Lineage (NCBI taxonomy): Bacteria > Pseudomonadati > Pseudomonadota > Gammaproteobacteria > Lysobacterales > Rhodanobacteraceae > Luteibacter > Luteibacter sp. P1_D3. Next base: position 136,678 of record NZ_JBFUAT010000004.1, read on the forward strand.
CTTTCGCGAGCAGGTCGTCGAGTGCGACGAGATCGCGGCCGAGTGCCTGGTCGAGGGCGGTGATCACTTCGGACAGGGCGGCCTGTCCACCGAGCGTCGATCTCAGCGCGTCGACATCCACGCGAGGCAGGCGTCGCGGCATGGCAAAGGTCAACTCGACGATGACGCGCGTGCCGACATCGGGGGCCGGCTCGACATGGAGGCGACCGCCGAGCCCTTCGATGATGGCGGCAGGTATGAGGAATTTCGTATCGTCCGCGGTCGTGCGATCGCCGTCGTCGGCGACGGTAAGGTGCACCGTCTGGCTCGTACGGGTTTCGCCGACGAGGTCGACCTGGAGCGCTGCGTAGCCGCCGGCGGCGACCTCGATCGCACGCTCCAGCAGGCAACCGAGAACCCCTCCCAGCTCATCCATTGACCCGGTCAGGTCCGGTGCCAGGGCTGGGTCCACGTCCAGTTCCAGCGCCGTTCCGCGCTTGCGGGCCAGGGGTGAGTAACGACGGCCGAGGTCGGTAAGCAGCGTGGGCAGGTCATGCGGCCGGTGGCGTCGACGGAAGCGTGACGCGAGGCTGCCGAGCCATCGCGACACGGACGCGAGTACGTGTTGCACGCGTGGCGTCGGCGGCTGCGATGTGCTCAACTTCGCGCCCCGTCGGCGGCGTTCCGGAAGGACGTGTCGCGGTATGGACCGCACATCGGGAAAGGATCACTCATGGTGTACCGCGTTATCCTGGCCGACGATCACCCCGTCGTGCTCAAAGGTCTCAGTCTGGCGTTGGCGAAAGACGGTCTGGCGACCATCGTCGGTGAAGCCCAGTCGCCCGATGAATTGCTCGCGCTGCTCGCCGAGACACCGTGCGATGCATTGATTACCGACTTCAGCATGCCCGCACCGGGCCGCGACGGCCTGGCCTTGCTTGCCGAGGTGCGCACGCGCTTTCCGGAGATGCCGGTCATGGTGATTACCACGCTGGCGAACCCCGCGCTTTACCGCGAGATCCTCGCGACGGGCGTGCGCGGCCTGATCGGTAAATCCGGCGATGCGCGGGAGATTCCGGAGGCGCTGATGGAGATCGTGTCGAACCATGTCTACCTCGGATCATCGGTGCGGACCTTGCTCGGTGCGCCGCAGGGCGCGCCGATAGGGAAGTCGGGAACCCTGGCGGACCTGTCGCCACGCGAGTTGACGATCCTTCGCCTGTTCGCCGGGGGCAACAGCGTGACGGACATCGCCCGGGAAACCGGGCGAGGCCTTTCGACCATCAGCCAGCAGAAGACCAACGCGATGCGCAAGCTCGGGCTCGAGACCGACGCGGAAATCTTCGAGTACATCGACCGCTTGCGGCTGTAGAACGTGCAGGCGAGGGACCGCCATCACCATAGCGGCGTGACGGGGCAGGGACCATGGAACAAATCTGAAAATCTGCACGCCCGTTTGACAACGCGGGCGGGCCGCGGGGCCTACAATGCCGGGTCGAGGTGCCGCGCGCGCACCGCCCAAGGAGATAGCATCGGTGAGTGCCAAGATCAGTCCGCTCGCGGGCAAGCCTGCGACAGAAATCCAGCCGGTCGACATCGCTGCGCTCCTGGCTGCTTACCGCGATCTGCGACCCGATCCCTCGGTTCCCGAGCAGCGTGTCGTGTTCGGCACCTCGGGCCATCGCGGTTCGTCCTTCGATCGCTCGTTCAACGAGTGGCATGTCTGGGCCGTGGTCCAGGCGATCTGCGAATACCGTGCCCAGGCCGGCATCGACGGCCCCCTGTTCGTCGGTATCGATACCCATGCGCTTTCCGGTCCCGCCTTCGAGAGCACGCTGGAAGTGCTTGCCGCCAACGGCGTCGAGACCCAGGTGTCGAAGGGGGGCGAGTTCACGCCGACGCCCGCCGTGTCGCATGCCATCCTTGCTTTCAACCAGGATCGTGAGCGCGGCAAGGCCGACGGCATCGTGATCACGCCGTCGCACAATCCGCCGGAAAGCGGCGGCATCAAGTACAACCCACCCCACGGCGGTCCCGCCGATACCGATGCGACCTCCTGGATCGCCGCGCGCGCGAACGCGCTGATCGAAGGCGACCTGCGCGAGGTCAAGCGCATGACGTTCGCACAGGCGCAGGGCGCCGCGACGACGCGGGAATACGATTTCCTGCAGCGCTACGTGCACGACCTCGGTGATGTGCTCGACCTCGACCTGATCCGGGGCAGCGACGTTCGCATGGGCGTCGATCCGCTGGGCGGCGCGGGCGTGCATTACTGGGCCGCTATCGGTGAGCGCTACAAGCTCAACCTGACCGTGGTCAGCGATGTGGTGGACCCGACGTTCTCCTTCATGTCGCTGGACTGGGACGGTCGGGTACGCATGGATCCGTCGTCGTCCTATGCCATGCAGCGGCTGATCGGGCTCAAGGACAAGTTCGACGTCGCCTTCGCCTGCGATACCGACCATGACCGCCACGGCGTCGTCGCACCCAGCGTGGGGCTGATGCCGGCGAACCATTACCTCGCCACGGCGGCCTGGTACCTGTTCCAGAATCGTCCCGGCTGGCGCGATGACGCCGCTGTCGGCAAGACCGCGGTGAGCACGGGGCTGCTCGACCGCATCGCCAAGCATCTCGGCCGCCCGTTGCTCGAAGTGCCGGTGGGCTTCAAGTATTTCGTCGCTGGCCTCTACGACGGCAGCCTTGGCTTTGGCTGCGAGGAGAGCGCGGGCGCTTCGTTCCTGACCCGTAACGCCGGTGCCTGGTCGACCGACAAGGATGGCATTGCCGCCGCCTTGCTGGCCGGTGAGATGACCGCGAAGCTCGGCCGCGACCCGGGCCAGGTCTATCGCGAAATCACCGACAAACTGGGCGATCCGGCCAACGCACGCATCGATGCGCCGGCCACGCACGCGCAGAAGGGCCGCCTGGCCAAACTGGCGCCGTCACAGGTCACCTCGAAGACACTGGCGGGCGATCCCATTGTCAGCGTCGTGAACCAGGCGAACGGGCAGGCCATCGGTGGCATCAAGGTCATGTCCGAGCAGGCCTGGTTCGCGGCACGCCCGTCGGGCACCGAGGACATCTACAAGGTCTACGGTGAGAGCTTCCGCGGCAAGGACCACCTGGCGAAGGTGCTCGAAGAGGCCCAGGCGATGGTCGATGGTGCGTTGGGTTGAGTAAGGTTTGAGGCGTGAGGCCGGGGCAGACATGACCCAGCAGAATGCTGCCCTCGTCGAAGAAGCTGCCGCGGCAGCCAGGGCGATGGAAGAGCAGACGCATAGGCTGGAAGAGATAGTCGGCGGTTTTCGGCTCTGAAACGTGGGGTGCGCCTGCTAACATCGCAGGCGTCCCCAACAGGTTTCCCCGCCATGGCCGTTCACGACACGGCGCCGATCCGCGTACTCGTCGGCTCGCGTAATCCCGTCAAGATCGGTGCCGTGCGTAACGCATTGGCGCCGTTGTTTCCCGGCAGGCTGGTGGAATGCGAGGGCATGCATGCGCCATCCGGCGTGCCCGATCAGCCGATGACTGCCGCTGAAACGCGCGAAGGCGCGATCAACCGGATGAACTTCTGCCGACAGCACGGCGATGCGGAGTTCTACGTTGCGCTGGAAGGCGGCGTCGATGTGACGCAGGATGGCCCGGGCACGTTCGGCTACGTGGCGATCGCCAGCCAGGGCTATGTATCGGTGGGCTGCAGCGCGTGGTTGCCGCTGCCTCCGGCGGTGTACGAGTCCCTGCTCGATGGCGAAGAGCTCGGTCACGTCATGGACCGGCTGTTCGGCACGGTCAACATCAAGCAGCAGGGTGGGGCGATCGGCCTGGTCACCAATGGTCACGTCACGCGTGAGAGCGCGTATGCGCAGGCCATGGTTTTGGCGATGGCGCCGTTCCTGCATCCGGAGCTTTATGGGCTGCTGGATTCGCTGGACTGAGGCTGGAAGCATCGCCGATGAATCGGCTCCTACAAAAGAGCGGCCGGATTGCTCGAGCCACGGTAGGAGCCGACTTCGTCGGCGATGCTTTTGTCGCCTGACGAAATCGCTTAACGCATGCCACCCGAACCGAGGATCAACTCGCCCGTCACCCAACCGGCGTCATCCGACGCGAGGAAGGTCACGATCGGCGCGATGTCGCCCACCTGGCCGATGCGGCCGAGCGGGGTCTGGCCGGCGGCCCAGGTCTCGAAGTCCGAACCGACGAAGCCGGCGGTCTCGGTGCCTTCGGTCTGCACCATGCCCGGGTTCACCGAGTTGACGCGGATGCCGCGCGGGCCAAGCTCGCGGGCGAGCACGCCGGTAATGGCGTCGACGGCGCCCTTGGTGCCCGTGTAGACGGCGCTCTCGGCGGGCGTGATGCGGGTCACGGCCGAACCGATGTTGATGATGCTGCCACCCTTGCCCAGATGCTTGGACGCGGCCTGGGTCACCTGGATCAGGCCGAGCACGTTGATGTTGAACGTGCGATGGAACAGCTCTTCGGTGGTCGTGTCGATCGAGGCGAACTCATAGACGCCCGAGTTGTTCACCAGGATGTCCAGACGGCCAAAGTGTTCGATGGCGGCATTGACGATGCCTTCGGCGTCCTTCTGCTTGGAGACGTCGCCACCCACGGCGACGGCCTTGCCACCGGCCGCCTGGATCTCGGCGACGACCTTGTCGGCACCGGCCTTGCTCGAGGCGTAGTTCACGACGACGGCAGCGCCCTCGGCGGCGAGCGACTTGGCGATGGCGGCGCCGATGCCCTTGGAAGCGCCCGTGACGACCGCGACTTTCTCTTTCAGCTTGCTCATGGTTCGGTGTTCCTGGTGGTTGGATGGAATGACTTCCACCATCCATGGGGACGCCCCGTCGCCACCTGTCATACGCGGCCGGTCATAACACTTATGCCTCCCGCGCAAGATTCATTTAGATCGAGGCACTTGAAAGGACGCCAGCGCACCGCATTCATTCACCCGTCCCGTGACGGCGAGTGCGCCGCCCCAACTCCAGCCTCCCCGGAAATCCTTCGTCATGACCGCTTCAACCCAGCTCGAACCCGTCGAATCCTTCGATTACGTGATCTTCGGCGCCACCGGCGACCTGACCATGCGCAAGCTGCTGCCCGCGCTGTATCGCCGTTTCGCCGAGGGCCAGATCACCGCCGACTCGCGCATCATCGGCACGGCGCGTTCGCCGCTGGACGACGAGACCTACCGCGAGCGCGCCCGCAAGGCCCTGGGTGAGCATGTTCGCGCCGACGAACTGATCGACGCGACGGTAAACCGGTTCCTTCGCCTGGTTCACTATGTGAGCCTCAACGGCGCCGAATCCTCCGGTAACTGGGATGGCCTGAAGACCCTGCTCGAAGCCAACGCCAGCGCCGATCGCGTCCGCGTGTTCTACCTGGCGACGGCGCCGGATCTGTACGGCGAGATCGCCCGCAACGTCTCCGAGAAAGGCCTGCGCAGCGACAGCTCGCGCATCGTGCTGGAGAAGCCGATCGGCACCGACCTGGATACCGCGCGCAAGGTCAACGAGAACGTCGGCCGCTATTTCCCCGAGAACAGCATCTTCCGTATCGATCATTACCTCGGTAAGGAAGCGGTGCAGAACATCATCGCGCTGCGTTTCGCCAACCCGATGCTCGAGCGCATGTGGGACCGTGAGTCCATCGACTACGTGCAGATCACCGCGGCGGAAACGGTCGGCCTCGAAGGCCRTGGCGGCTACTACGACGGCTCCGGCGCCCTGCGCGACATGATCCAGAACCACCTGCTGCAGGTGCTGACGGTGGTCGCCATGGAGCGTCCGGATTCGCTGGACGCCGATGCCTTGCGTGACGAGAAGGTGCGCGTACTGACGTCGCTCAAGCCGCTCGATCGCAACAACCTTCGCGCCAACGTCGCCCGCGGCCAGTACGTGCAGGGTACGGCGGGTGGCAAGACCGTTCCGGCATATCGCGAGGAGCTGCCGGGCGAGACCGAGAGCAACACCGAGACCTTCGTGGCGCTCAAGGCCGAGATCGACAACGAGCGCTGGCAGGGCGTGCCGTTCTACCTGCGCTCGGGCAAGCGCATGCCGGAGAAGGTCACCGAAGTGGTGGTCCAGTTCCGCGCCGGCGAGCCGGGCCTGTTCGGCGAGGCGCGTCCGGGCAGCCGCCTGGTGATTCGCGTGCAGCCGAATGAAAGCGTGACGCTGCCGCTGTTCGTCAAGCACCCGGGCAACAGCTTCGGCCTGGACGAAGTCGACGCGCTGTCCAAGCTCGGTCAGCCGGAACGCATCCGTTACCGCGATTCGTATGAAGGCCTGATGCTGGACGCGGTGAAGGGCAGCCCGGCGCTGTTCGTGCGCAAGGACGAGACCGAAGCCGCGTGGAAGTGGGTCACCCCGATTCTCGAGGGTTGGAGCCAGGACGAGAACGGTCCGGACAGCTACGAAGCCGGCACCTGGGGTCCGGAGTCGGCGCGCGAGTTGCTGCAGCAGGCGGGGCATGCCTGGGTGGAAGATATCGCTGCCTGAGCTAGCTCGGTAGGAGCCGATTCATCGGCGATGCTCTTAGATCACCACGGCATCAACGCTCGGATCCCCCGCCTCCATCACCTGCATCAACCGATCGAGGCCCTGCTTCAGGCGCATGCGATCCTTCACGCCGCCCAGTGAAATGCGGATGGCCTGCTCCCGCGGCGCGCCGGGAGAAAATGCATCCGATGGCGTGACCGCGAGGCCTTCCAGGCGCGCGGTCATCGTCAGTGATCGCGCCGTCCAGCGGCCCGGCAAGGGCAGCCAGAGATGAATGCCTTCGGTCGGCGGAGCCTCCACGCCCGCGTCCACGCCGACACCCGTTCCTATGCCGCCGGGACGCAGGATCCGCATCGCCATCGTCTGCCGTTCCGCGGCTTCCGCACGCACGCCGGCAAGGAGCCGTGCCGCCGTAGCGTCGTGGATCCATTGCGTCGCCAGTGAGGTCATCACCGGCGTCGACATCAGCGTGACGGCGCGCAGGCGGCTGAGGAAGGTGGAACGCGCGGCGGCATCCGGTGTCACGACGTACGCCGTGCGCAGGCCCGGCGTCAGCGCCTTGGACAGGGTGGCGATGTAGTACGTCCGTTCCGGCGCCAGACGCCCCAGAGGCGGTGCTGCGGCGTCGCACAGCGGCCAATAGGGGTCGTCCTCGATGATGCGCAGGTCGTGCTTCCGCGCCATGGCGACGATCTGTTCGCGGCGTCCCGAGGGCATGGTCGTCGCGGTCGGGTTGCGCAGGGTCGGGTTGAGATAGATGACGCGCGCGCGATGCGCGATGGCTGCGTTCGCAAGCGCATCGGGGAGCATGCCCTCGGCATCGCTGTCGACGCTCACCAGGCGCCGGCCGAGATGCGCGGCGGCGCTGATCATGCCCGGGTACAACACCGGTTCGACCAGCATGGCGTCGCCGGCATCGCTCAGGGCGAGGACGAGTGCGGCGAGGGCCGCCTGCGCACCGGGGCAGGTCACCACCCGCGCGTCATCGAGCCGTCCGAGCATCGGGGTGAGCCATGTCACACCTGCTGAGCGATCGGCTTCGCTGCCACCGCCGGGGTGGTAACTCATCAGGAGGTGCGAGTCGGTGTGGGTCATTACCTGGTCCACGCCGCGCTTGAGCAGGGCGGTGAAGTCGATGCCCTGCGGCGGCGGCGGGATGTTCATGCCCAGATCGACGACCTGCGCGGTGTCGAAACGGGGCGCGGACACGAAGCTTCCCATCGCACCCTTCGCATGCAGCAGCTTGCGCTCGCGCGCTTCGGCGTAGGCCCGGGTCACCGTGGTCAGGTCCATGCCCAGCGCCGTCGCCAGTTGGCGTTGAGGCGGTAAACGGTCGCCGGGACGCAGGCGCCCATCGGTGATGGCGCGCTCCAGGAAGCGGACCACCTGCAGGTAGCGCGGCCCTTCCTCGTCGAGGACACCCGCCCAGTCCAGCCCGTGTAGAGAGCTTGTCCGTGTCACAACGCCACCGATGCATGGATAAGGTCGACGCCTAGTATGCGCCGTGCCTCTCCAGGGATGCCTACATCCCTGCGCCATCGATGATGCATGGGTCGCTGCGCGCTACCGGTTACGTTCCCCGGCGGCCACGGCCTCGAGCAGTGAAATCACCCGCTCGCCGTCCCCGGCAAGCGCCACCTCTACCGCGGTGCGCCCACCCAGCTCCTTGATCGGCGTGAGGAGGAGCCAGTCCCAGACCGCCTGGCGGTCGGGCTCGATGCCGTAGGCCAGGTCCGCTATCCGTCGCATGATCCGTTTGCCCATCGCTCAGAACACGTGGCTGAGGGAAACGAAGAAGCTGCGGGTATGGTCGGCACTGACCATGGGGCTGTCGGTGACGGCATCTGGCAGGATCGTGTAGCGCATGCCGCCGGAGGCGACCCACGACGGCGACAGGCGATAGATCGCCATGAGGTTGACGTAGGGCGCCGTGCCGCTGTCGGCGTGGTAGGCGGACAGGCCACTACGCAGGGCCTCGCGACCGCTCACCCCGTAGTAATAGTCGTTGAGCGCGCTGTTGCTGCGCGCGACGCCCACCGTCGGAATGAAGGTGACCACGCCCTTGCGCAGCGGATAGCTGTAGCCGGCATCGAGCAGGGTACCGCCGCCGTGGCCGGTGAATTCCTTCTGCGCGCTCGTCGAGATGACGCCCCATTCCGCGGTGTGCCGCCAGGCCACGCCGGCCATGCCGGAGATGTTGCGGTTGGACAACTGGCGAAGCCGCGCATCGTCAGTGTCCTGGTGCCGGAAACGGTTGGCGAAGGGCGACACCAGGATCGAGAGCTCGTCGCTGCGCGTCGAGAGCAGCTTGTAGCCGGCCGAGGTGCCACGGAAGTAGAAGGATTTGCCTTCGTAGCTGACGACGGGCAGGGGCAGGGCCTTGTTGTCGTAGTTGCGGTAGGGACTGGGTGCCCAGGCGGCACCGACGCCGAGGCTCCAGCCGGGCGCGCGCTCGTCTGCGGATTGGGCGGAAACGGCGCCAGACAGGCCGATTCCGGCGATCAGGGCGAGCAGGGAGGCGGAGCGCGAACGGAATACCGACATGCGGGGACACTCGTGGGGACGATAGGCCGCGGATGGTGGGGAGCGGACATTGCCCCAACATTGCGTGGCCGGATAGGCGTTTAGCGCGTGTTAGGATCGCGCCCCTTCGGGAGGGCACATGCGCATACTGCTGGTGGAAGACGAGCCGGAGATGGCCGCCGCGCTGCAGGCCGGCCTGCACCGGCACGGCATGCTGGTGGATATCGCGCCGGATATCGCGCACGCCACCGAGGCCCTGCAATGCAAGGTGCACGATCTGCTTCTGCTCGACCGGCAACTGCCGGACGGTGACGGCGCGACGCTGTTAATCAAGGCACGGGCGACGCATGCCGACCTGCCGGTGATCATGCTCACGGCGCGGGGCTCGCTCGCCGATCGCATCGATGGCCTCGATCTCGGTGCGGACGACTATCTGGTCAAACCCTTCGCGATCGAGGAGCTGCTCGCACGTATCCGGGCGATTTCGCGTCGTCCCGCGAAAATCGCCTTGCCGCTCGCGACGGTAGGCAATCTCTGCTTCGACTTCACCGCGCGCGAAGCCCTGGTGGATGGCCAACCCCTGCGCTTGCAGCGGCGGCAGTTGCTGCTGCTCGAGACGCTGGCGTACCGCCACGGGCGAACGGTGCAGCGCGAGGTCCTGCAGGAAGCCGTTTACGGCTTCGACGATGCGATTCAGTCCAATGCGCTGGATGCCCACGTGTCCAAGCTGCGCCGCGCCCTCGTCGAAGCGAGCGCGAGCGTGGAAATCCACGTGATCCGCGGTGTCGGTTACCTGCTTCGGGAGGTTCGCGATGGGCAGGCACGCTAAGTCGCTCACCGTCCAGCTGGGCGTACGGCTCAGCGTGCTGCAGATCGTGATCCTGGTCGCGACGATCGCTGCGTTGACCTGGAGCATTCTCGACACGCGGGCAGCCTATATCGACGAAGACCTGGCGCGCGGCATCGCACGTGCCGTGACCGTCGACGAGGGGACCATGCGGTTGCGCACCGGAGACTGTCTACGCAAGGAGCTCGACGCCGCGCCGCAGCTGTGGTTCGTGGTCACCGACGAGCAAGGTCATCGCCTCAGTCATGGCGCCGTCCCGGAGGCTTATCGCTCGCTGGTGGCGTCGCTCGCCACGCTGCAGTCCTCCGAGGTGCATACGACGAGCGCACCTTATGAGCTGGCCATGCGGGTGGTTGTCGAGAACACCGCCTACGGTCGCCTCCATGTCATCGTCGGTGGTGCGCCGCTGGTCGGCCTCGGACGCGTCTTCGTCAAGATTTCGGTCTACCTCGGCACGCGTATCGGTTTGCCGCTGGTCCTGGTCACGCTGATCGCCGTGCCGTGGCTCATTCATCGTTCGATGGCCGGTGTCGGCAAGGTGGCGGACCAGGCGCAGCGGATCAACATCGACGAGCGCGGCGCCCAGCTGGAAGATGGCGCGGTGCCGCGTGAGCTGCAGCCGCTGGTGCGCGCCTTCAACCTTGCGCTGGAACGACTGGGCGAAGGCTACGATGCCCGCGACCGTTTCCTCACCGATGCCGCGCACGAGTTGCGCGCGCCCATCGCGATCCTCGAAGCCCGACTCGATACCTTGCCGCCAGGGGACGCCCGCAGCCGCCTGCTGACCGACCTGGCCCGCCTGGCCAACATTGCCGAGCAGCTGCTCGACCTGCAACGACTGGGCAAACAGGTCACCGAGTTCGAACCACTCGACCTGGTGACCCTCGTGCGCGAGGTCAGTGCGGACGTGGCGCCGCTGGTGCTGGACGCGGGCTATGAACTGGCCATGGACGCGCCCGAGCACGCGGTCGTGGTCATGGGCGACCGTCTTTCCCTGTCCCGTGCGGTCACCAACCTGATCCAGAACGCCATCGCCCATGCCGGTGGCAAGGGCCTGATCCATGTCGCGGTGATGGAGGAGGGTGTTTTCGAGATCAGCGACGAAGGCCCGGGCATTCCCGAGGCCGAGCGGGCCAGGGTATTCACGCCGTTCTATCGTCTGCGGCCAAGCAGTGTGGGCGCGGGGCTCGGGCTGCACCTGGTCCAGGAAATCGTCGCGCGGCACGGCGGCGAGATCGTCGTCCTCGACGCCCCCGGCGGCGGTGCGCGTTTCTCGGTCAGGTTACCGCGAGCACCCGATCGCCGATGAATCGGCTCCTACAAAGGCAGGGTAGCTCCCGCGGCAGCGGGCCAGGGCAAGCCTTTACTATTGTTTCCGGTGTGTTCGCCCGCATTATGGGACGAGCGGTGGAGCGGGCCCGCCACTGGCCTGCAGCCCCCGATCTTCGTCCCTCTGGAGGTCCCCATGTCCGACTACCGCAAGACGCCTGAAGCCCTCGCCAAGTTGACGCCCGAACAGTTCCGGGTGACCCAGCAGAGCGGTACCGAGCGTCCGTTCCACAATGCATTCAACGACAACAAAGAGCCGGGTATCTACGTCGATATCGTTTCCGGTGAGCCCTTGTTCTCGTCGTTCGACAAGTTCGACAGCGGCTGTGGCTGGCCCAGCTTCACGCGCCCGCTGGAGGCCGATCATGTCGAGGAGAAGCGCGACATCACCCACGGCATGATTCGCACCGAAGTGCGTTCGGCCAACGGTGACAGCCATCTGGGTCATGTCTTCCCGGATGGTCCGCGCGATCAGGGCGGCCTGCGCTACTGCATCAATTCGGCGTCGCTGCGTTTCATCCCGGTGGCCGATCTCGAGAAGGAAGGCTACGGCCAGTACATCCACATGTTCGACAGCGAAACCGGAGGTGTCCTATGAGTTCGCGCGCCATTCTCGCCGGCGGTTGTTTCTGGGGCATGCAGGACCTGATCCGCAAGCAGCCGGGCGTCATTGCCACGCGCGTGGGCTATTCGGGCGGTGACGTTCCCAATGCGACCTACCGCAACCACGGCAGTCATGCCGAGGCGATCGAGATCGAGTTCGATCCCGCCCGGATCAGCTACCGGAAGATCCTGGAGTTCTTCTTCCAGATCCATGATCCGACTACGCTGAATCGGCAAGGGAACGACCGGGGCGAAAGCTATCGTTCGGCCATCTTCTACCTCGACGACGAGCAGAAAGCCGTCGCCGAAGACACGATCGCGGACGTCAATGCGTCGGGTCTGTGGCCGGGCAGGGCGGTGACCGAACTGGCGCCGGCAGGCCCGTTCTGGGAGGCCGAGCCGGAGCACCAGGACTACCTGGAGAAGTACCCGAACGGCTACACCTGCCATTTCATCCGTCCGGACTGGGTCCTGCCCCGGCGCGCCGCCTGATCCCGCCTGGCGTGCCGGCTCTGGTATAAGGGCCGGCACGCAAGACAGGCTGGGGGGCCTCGACATGAAGACAGGGAAGAAAGGCTACGCCGCGATCCTGTGGATCGCGTTGCTGGTGGCCATCGGTTTACTCAGGGCGACGAACCGGTATCTCATCGATATCGCCAATCATGTGCCTTCGTTGTTTGCGCCGAAGCTGATCGACGAACTCACCGGTTCGTTGAGCTTCGGCGTTTTTCTGCCCGTGTTGTTCTTCGTGTTGCGCCGTATCGCCCGCATGGCGTCGGCACCGGGACGGCTGTTCTCGCATCTCGGGTTGTTCCTCTCTCTGTCCCTGGCGCAGACCAGCCTGATGCTGGGGCTGCGATTGCTGGTGTTTCCGCTCGCCGGCTTCGCGCGTTTCGCCGCGATGCCGACCGGATGGCGTTATCTCATGGAGATGCCGACCCAGCTGTTCTTCTACGCGGTGATCGCGCTTGGCCTGTGGCTGGTCGATCGCTACCGCGAAGGGCAGGCCAGGGAACTGCGTGCCGCGCAACTGGAGTCGGCGCTGTCCGACGCACGCCTGGAAGCCTTGCGCCTGCAGCTGAATCCACACTTTCTGTTCAACACGCTCAACGCCGTCTCTGAGCTCATGTACGAGCGGCCGCAGGTGGCCGATGAAATGCTCTCGCGTATCGGCGCGCTGTTGCGTGCAACGCTCTCGGCGACCGCGCAGGAGCATCGGCTGGCCGACGAGTGGCAACTGCTGTCGCTGTACCTGGACATCCAGCGTGCGCGTTTCGGTAGCGGACTGGACGCGCAGGTCGAGGGCGATGCGGCACTCGACGATCTCCACGTGCCCTTCCTGATCCTGCAACCGTTGGTCGAGAACGCCATCGAGCATGGCGGCGGTGGCGATGGCAGGCGTGTGGCGGTCGACGCCAGGCGCGAAGCGGGGAGATTGACCCTGCGCATTCGCGACTTCGGCGGCGGTACGTCGCGTCCTGGCCATGGCATCGGCTTCGCCAATGTCGACGCTCGCCTGCGTCATCTCTACGGCGACGATGCCGGCGTGAGCCGCGACGCGGCGGTCGGAGGCGGCTCCGTGGTAACCGTATGGCTGCCCGCGCGGCGCTGGGCAGCGGCATGAGCCTGCGTGCGGTGGTCGTCGATGACGAGGCGCCCGCACGGGCCAAGTTACGTCGTTACCTCGCGACGGCAGAGGGTCTGGAGTGGGTGGGTGAGGCGAGCGATGGCATCGCGGCCATCGACCTGATCCGTCGATGTCGCCCGGACGTGGTCTTTCTCGACATCAGCATGCCCGGCATGGACGGCTTCGCCGTGTTGCAGGCCCTGGGCGAACCCTTGCCGGCGGAGATCGTCTTCGTGACGGCGCATGACACGCACGCCGTGCGGGCGTTCGACGTGCATGCGTTCGACTATCTGCTCAAGCCCGTGGGACCCGAGCGTTTCGACCGTCTCGCCGCGCGGCTTCGCAAGCTGCTGGTGCCTTCCGCGAGCCTGGGCGTTCGCATGGACGGCCTGCTGGATGCCTTGCCGCCGCCGGCACACTACGTGGAACGCCTGCTGCTTCCGACCGGCGATAGCGCGGAGTTGGTGCATGTCGATCGCATCGACCGCATCGAGTCGGACCGCAATTACATCGATGTCTACGTGGAAGGCACGCCGCGCCGCTTGCGCGGCACGCTGGATGCCATGCAGGCGCGTCTGTCGCCTGCGCACTTCGTCCGGATCAATCGATCGACCGTCGTCCGGCTCGATGCGATCCGTGAGCTGAAGCCCTGGCCCGAAGGGGAGCAGCGCCTGTTGTTGCGCGATGGTGCCCGGGTCACCTGGACCCGTCGCTACCTCGACCAGTTGCCACCGGGTCTCGCACTCGAGATCTGACTCGTCCCCGGATCGCGGGTTTTCGTCCCTGTGTGTGCCCCGTATCGCGCTGGCGGCAGGCAGACTGCGCAGAACCTCTCGGGAGAAGACCGTGGGCAAGCGAGCGTGGATCGTCGGCGGCATCGTCGTTGCAACTGCCGCCAGCGCCTGGGCGATGTTCCGTCCGGACCAGGCCCTTCGCGTCGCAGCAGGCGTAGCCGCGCACCATGTCTGCTCGATGACCTTCATCGGCCACCAGGATCCGGGGCGCACCTACGACGAACTGGTTGTGCCGATGATCGGCGGCGTGGCCGGTCGCCTGCTCACCGTGCATGTCTCGCCACAGACACAGAGCGTCGAGGTATCGAGCCCACTGCGCTCACTAGCCCGCGCGTCCTTTACTCCCGGCTACGGTTGCCGTCTCGATCTGGCGGGCAACGTGCCCCTGCCGGTCGAGCCGCCCACGGTGACGAAGGCGACACCGTTCGACGATGACTTCGCGCCGGACGAAACGGTCATCGCGCGCAAACCGGCGATGGCGGCGGCGCTCGATCGCGTGTTCGCCGAACGTCCCGGCGAGCCGGTAAAGCACGTCAAGGCCGTGGTCGTGGTCAAGGATGGCCTGGTCGTTGCCGAGCGCTACGCCGACGGTTTCGATGCGCGTACCCCCTTGCTCAGTTTCTCCGTGGCGAAGTCCTTTACCAATGCACTGCTCGGCATGCTCGTCAGCGAAGGCAAGCTGCGCGTCGAGCAGCCGCTGGACGCCCCCGAGTGGCGTGCGCCGGGCGATCCGCGCGCGACGATCACCGTCGAGGACCTGATGCGCATGCGTAGCGGACTGGCCGCTGAAGAGGCCGAGTCGGCCTTCAGTCCTGTCGCGCAAATGGAGTTCCTGCACCCGGACATGGCCGGTTTCGCCGCCGCGCAACCGGCGAAAGAGGCACCCGGCAAGACCTTCGAATACACCTCGGCGGACACCGTGCTGCTCGACCGGAAGATCGGCGAGCTGATCGGCGGCGGTGTCGCAGGCGTCCGCGATTACGCCCGAAACCGACTGTTCCGCCGCCTGGGCATGCACGATGTCACCATGGAGTTCGACGGTAAGGGCACCTTCGTCGGTTCCACGTACGTCTATGCCAGCGCGCGCGACTACGCGAAGTTCGGCCTGCTCTACCTCAACGACGGGGTCGCCCCGACCGGCGAACGACTGCTCCCGCGCGGATGGGTGGACTGGTCGCGCACGTCAACGCTCGGTGCGCCTTACGGTGCCGGCTTCTGGACCAACGACGGACCCAGCCAGCCGGCAAAGTGGCGCGTCGAGGGTGGCTTTCCCAAGGACGGTTTCTTCGCCAGCGGCACGATGGGCCAGCGCATCTATATCGTGCCGTCGGCCCACCTGGTGGTGACACGCTTCGGTTATTCGGCGCCGCCGGACTATGGCATTCAGGACGATGTCGCCCTGATCAAGGCGGCTATCGAGAGTTATCGATAGTGAGCAGGTCGGGCATCCGGTCGATCACGGCGAGTGCGCCGATCGCGTGCAGGTCGAGCGACTTGCGATAGCCGTAGCTGACCATCACGAAGGGCAGTCCGGCGTCACGCGCGGCAAGCACGTCGCTCTCCGAATCGCCGACCATGAGTGTTTCACTCGGCGAGACACCCGCCTCGGTCGCCAGGTGCAGCAGGGGTACGCCACTGGGTTTACGCTCGGGCAGCGTATTGCCGCCGACGATGCCATCGATGTACGGAAGCATCCCGCGCGCCTCGAGCAGGGGGCGGACGAACTCCTCGTTCTTGTTCGTGCATACGGCGAGCTTCACGCCCTGCGCGTGCAGCGCAGCGAGCGTATCCACCACGCCGTCGTAAGCGACCGCATCCAGCGCGGTCTCCGCGTAATGCACCAGGAAACCCGGCATCACCTCGTCGATGTCGACCTCGCTACCGGCGTGGCGAAAGGCATAGGTGATGAGCTTGCGCGAGCCTTCGCCAATCCATTCGATGATTTGCCCGACATCGTAGGTGGGCAGTTTCCAGTCGATCAGCGTGCGATTGACCGATTCGGCAATGTCGGCCGCGCTGTCCACCAGCGTGCCGTCGAGGTCGAAGATGACCAGGGAGAAGGGAAAGGCCAAGGGGATCACTCCGCGCGTAAACCCGACATTCTACGCCTTGGCCGGACCGACACCGTGGCGGAGCAGGGCGAGGGCGTGTCGGACGATCTGCTCAGGGCCGATGTGATTGCGCAGCGGATCGTCGCGCCATTTGCGTGACGCGGTCATCGGCAGCACCGTCAGGCTGAGCACCGAACCGATGATCAGCGCCGGGTCCAGGTCCTTGCCGAGCAGACCCTCGTCCTGCCAGCGCTTCATGGTGTCCAGGACCGTGACCTGGCGGCTTTCGCTGAAGCGCCGGTGGATGTGCTGCTTGAACAGATCGTCCTCGCGGAGCATCTCGCCGAAGAACACCGGGCCGATCCACGGGCTTTCCGCCGCCAGTTCGACGAAGCGTTCAGCGAGCGTGGTGAACGCGGCGACGGGGTCGTTGGCGTTTTCCAGGAAGATGCCTTCGATATGCCGGCGCATCGGCGCGATCCGCTCGTCGAAGAGCACATCGAACAGTTCGTCGCGGGTCTTGAAGTAGTAGTGCACGGCGGCGGGCGTCATGTCGGCGGCGCGGGCGATCGCGGCCAGGGTGGTCTCGGCGTAGCCCTGCCGCGCGAACAGCTCCAGGGCGATGCCGACGAGACGCTGCCGTTGATCGGGGCCATCGGGCTGTGCGGGCGGGCGGCCTGGGCGGCGGCCTCGGCTGAGGGTTGGTTCGACCACGTTTTTCTACCTTGGACTCTGTGGCGCATGGATACCACGACGAAGGCGGATTTGACGCCGATCCTGTGGTGGACATATATTAACTCACCACTTAATTAATTGTCAGGTCACTGCCTCGTGAGCACTGAAACGCTTGAGCCACCGGCCCAAACGCCCGATGCCGTGCTCCCGACGGCCGCGCCCCCGCCGTCCCAGCCGGCGCCGCCCTCGTTGCGGCTGCTGTTCCCCGCGCTGATGCTGGTCATGCTCCTGGCCGCCCTCGACCAGACCATCGTCTCCACCGCGCTGCCGACCATCGTCGGTGACCTAGGCGGGCTCAATCAGCTGTCCTGGGTGGTCACTTCGTACCTGCTGACATCCACCGTCGTCGTGCCGCTGTACGGAAAGTTCGGCGATCTGTTCGGCCGCAAGATCGTCCTGCAGACGGCGATCGTCATCTTCCTGGTCGGTTCCGTGCTATGCGGGCTCGCGCAGGACATGACCCAGCTGATCCTCATGCGCGCGCTGCAGGGCCTGGGCGGTGGCGGTCTGCTGGTGATCACCATGGCGGCGATCGGCGACGTGATTCCTCCGGCGGACCGGGGCAAATTCCAGGGTCTGTTCGGCGGGGTGTACGGGCTGGCGACCGTGATCGGCCCGCTGATCGGCGGCTTCATGGTCGACCACCTATCCTGGCGCTGGATCTTCTACGTGAACCTGCCGCTGGGCATCCTGTCGCTGGTGGTGATCGCGGCGGTGTTCCATCCGCACGTGCGCCACGTGAAGCACAAGATCGATTACTGGGGCGCCGGCTGGCTCGCCTTGTCGCTCAGCTGCCTGATCCTGTTCACGACCGAGGGCGGCACGCTATTGCCCTGGAACGCGGCCGAGCTGTGGTTCATCCTCGCGTTCGCCGTGGTCGGCGTCGCCGGTTTCATCTACGAGGAAACCATCGCCGAGGAACCGATCATCCCGCTCGGGCTCTTTCGCCATCGCACTTTTCTGCTCAGCTGCCTGATCGGCTTGTTCGTCGGCGCGGCCTTGTTCGGCTCGACCACTTTCCTCCCGCTGTACCTTCAGGTGGTCAAGGGCGTGTCGCCGACCGGCGCGGGCATGCAGTTGTTGCCCCTGATGGGTGGCGTACTGGTCAGCTCGATCGTCAGCGGCCGCGTGATCAGCAAGATCGGGCGCTATCGCATGTTCCCGATCGTCGGTACGTTCATTGCGACGATCGCGCTTCTCCTGCTGGGTACGCTCGAGGACGAAAGCCCGATCGCGCTGATCTATGCCTACGCAGGGCTGCTCGGCCTTGGCCTTGGCATGGTGCTGCAGGTGCTGATCCTGGCCACGCAGAACAGCGTCGACATCAAGATCATGGCCGTCGCGACCTCGGGCGTGACCATGTTCCGCTCCATCGGCGGTTCGATCGGCGTCTCCGTGTTCGGCACGATCTTCACCCATGGCCTGCAGTCGCGCACGGCCGATTTCATGACGCCGGGCGCGGGCTCGCCGCGTTCATTCGGACCGGACGCCGTCGCCAAGTTGCCGCCAGACATCCACGCCCGTTACCTGCACGCCTTCGGTGCGTCGTTGCACACGGTTTACCACGTCGCCGCAGGCGTCATCGCCGTCGCATTCGCACTGGCCTGGTGGATGAAGGATGTGCCGCTGAAACGCGGACTCAAGCCTGCTGCAGCAACTTCGCGTCCCGCCGCGGGGGAAGACCGAACATCCGCGAGTACTCGCGACTGAACTGGGACGCGCTTTCGTAGCCGACGGCGAAGGCCGCCGCTTCGGCGCTGACGGCTTCGCCGACCATCAGTCGCCGGGCTTCGAGCAGGCGCATCTGCTTCTGGTACTGCAGTGGCGTCATCGACGTGAGCTGGCGGAACTGGCGATGGAAGGCCGATGCGCTCATCTGCGCACTGGCCGCCAGATCGTCGATGCGCATGGGCTCGGTAAAGCGATCGCGTAGCCGATGGATGGCGGCGATCACGCGATGGGCGTGCGTGTTCGCCAGGACCATGCGGGCCACCTCGACCCGGTGTGGGCCACTGAGGAGCCAGTAGGCGATTTCGCGCATGATCGACGGGTACAGCAGCGGAATGGCCTGTGGCGTATCCATCAGGCGCACCAGGCGCAAGGTGCAGTCGGCGAGTGGGCCGTCGAAATCGGTGACGAAGACACCCGAGCGAGGACCGTCGCCGCCGGGTGCCGGCGTGCCCAGCGTGTCGGCCACGTCGCGCATGATCGCCAGATCGAATTCGATGATGATGCCGAGATAAGGTTCGGTCGGGCTGGCTTGCGCCACGCGCCCGAGCGCCGGCGTTTCCACGCTGACGATGAGTGCCTGTCCGGCGCGGTAATCCATGTGACGATCGCCGAACACGGCCCACTTCGCGCCTTGCACCACGATGCACAGGGCGGGTCGGAAGATCAGGTGACTCGGTGGCCGTTCGTGATCGGACCGCAACAGCACCATGCCTGGGACGTTCGTCAGCATCGGTCCATAGGATGCCTGGCTATCCGTGTGGCGGAGCAGGGCCTGGATCAATTCGGAAGTCATGGACCCCATGCTAGTCCCGCTGGCAGGATCAGGCAAGAATGGAGCGAGTTCACGCATTCAGTCCGACGCGTTGGAGGCCTATCTTCTGTGCAGGCCCCACACTCCCGAGGACACATCGTGACCAACGAAAACGCTAACAAGATCGCCATCGTCACCGGCGGCAGCCGCGGCATCGGCCGCAGCACCGTGCTTCACCTGGCTGCGCTTGGTGTCGATAGCATCTTTACCTATCGCGAGAATCAGGCAGAAGCGAACAAGGTGGTCGCCGCGGTCGAGGCACAGGGCCGGCGCGCCATCGCGCTGCCCCTGGACACCGGTGTCGCCAACTCGTTCGACGCTTTCGTCGCACGTGCGAAGACGGCGATCGCCGAGCTCGGCGCGGAGCGGTTCGACTACCTGGTGAACAACGCTGGCCAGTCGTTGCACAAGCCCTTCGACCAGACCACCGAGGAAGAGCTCGACGGCATCTACAACGTGCACTTCAAGGGCGTGTACCTCCTCACGCAAAAGCTGCTGCCGCTCATCGCCGACGGTGGACGGATCATCAATATCTCGTCCGGTCTTGCGCGCGTCTCGATGCCGGGCAGTTCAGCCTATGGTGCGATGAAGGGCGCCGTGGAAGTGCTGACGCGTTACATGGCGGCCGAGCTCGGTCCTCGCGGCATCGCGGTGAACACTGTCGCACCGGGCGCCGTCGCCACGGACTTCAGCGGTGGCATGGTGCGCGATACCCCGGCCGTGGCCGAGCGTATCGCCGGCATGACTGCGCTGGGCCGGGTCGGCCTGCCGGACGACCTCGGCGCGATGATCGCGTCCCTGCTCTCGGACGCCAACCGCTGGATCAGCGGTCAGCGTATCGAGGTTTCTGGCGGCATGTTGGTTTAGTAGGCCGAGGCGGGCTTATGCCCGCCGAAGCCGAACAGCAGCCCCAGCGCCACGACAACGGCGACGCCGCCGACGACCAGTGCCGGTACGACACCGGCACTGTCTACGACGCGGCCACCGACGAAGGAACCGGCCGCGATAGCGAGCTGGTAAGTGGTGACGAACAGGGCCGAGCTGGCCTCCGGGTGATCGCCGGCGTAACGCGACATCCACACGCTCAATGCGACCGGCAGCGCGCCGTAAGCCATGCCCCAGAGCAGGACGTCGGCACTCGCGGCGATGTGCGACATGCCCAGCAGCGGTAGTGCAAAGATCGTCGCTCCGAGCAGCAGCATCGCGCCGGCCAGCGACCAACGCAGGTCCTTCGCGATCGCCCTGGGGGCGAGGAAATTACCGATGAAGCCCAGCGCACCGAAGCCAAGCAGTACCGCGGTGATGCCATGCTCGTCGAAGCCTGCACGCTCGATCAGGAAGGGGGCGATGTACGTATAAGCCGTGAAGTGCGCTGCGATCACCACCGCCATCATGATCAGGCTGAGGCGCGAGCTGGGTCGACGCAGCAACGTACCGAAGTCCATCGTCTTCACCACGGTATCCGAAGGCAGGCGGGGCAGCAGGAAGCACTGCGCGATGAGGGCGATCAAGACCAGCGCACCCGTGGCGAGGAAGGCGTCACGCCACGACGCCACGCTACCGATCAGGGTGCCCAGAGGCACGCCGATGATGGTGGCGAAGGTGATGCCGGCGAACATCGTCGCCGTTGCGAGGGCCGCCTGCTCGGGACGCACGAGTCGACTCGCCGCGGCCAGGGCCACGGCCCAGAAGCCGCCCAGCGCGATGCCGAGCAGCGCACGCGCGACCAGCATGGTGGCGAAGCCCGTGGCCGACGCGGCGACGATGTTGGCGGCCATGAGCAGCACCGAAAGGAGCAGCAGCACATTGCGGCGATCCAGGCGGCCCGCCAGGACGGTCGTCAGCGGCGCGGCGACAGCGGCGACCAGCCCCGTCGTCGTGACCATCAGGCCGCCGATACCGGTCTTGAGGTGAAGCTCGCCCGTGATCTGCGGCAGCAGCCCGATGGGCAGGAACTCGGTGGTGACGAAGGCGAACGCCGCCAGCGTCACGGCGGCGACCGCCAGCCAGCCACCTTTGGCAGGGCTGGCAGTGTTCGGCAGGGATTGCGTACTCATGGTCTTGGCCATCGCGAGAAAGGGATGGCACCTATATGCCGTCGCCTTTTGCGGAGCACAGGCTGGGCAATGTCCGGACACTTCGTCCTCCGGGGATAAAGCGGACATGAAGGAATCTTAATCGACGCGGTGAAAAACGATGGCCGAATTTCATGCACACATAACATGACGACCGTTAGCTTTCTCGGCAGGTATTCGCTGGTGAGAGCATGATCGACACACAGGTTCGCGAGCGCGTGGAAGCGCTCATGGCGCGCGGAGGTCGCCGGATCCTCGGCATCGCCGGTGCGCCGGGAGCAGGGAAGTCCACCTTGGCGGCGCAGTTGGTCGCTCATCTTGGCAAGGCGGCTGTCATCGTTCCGATGGACGGCTTCCATCTGGCCAACGCCGAGCTGAAGCGACTGGATCGTGCCGACCGCAAAGGCGCGCACGATACGTTCGACGGTTACGGCTATGTCGCCCTGTTACGACGGCTCCGAAGTCCGCGTACCGGCGAAACCGTTTATGCGCCAGCCTTCCATCGAGAGATCGAGGAGCCTGTGGCGGGAGAAATTCCCATCGCATCCGACGTCCGCCTGGTTATCACCGAGGGCAATTACCTGCTCCTCGACGAAGGCCCCTGGTCCGAAGTCCATGGGCTCCTCGACGAGGCCTGGTATGTCGACGTCGACGGCGCGCAGCGCAAGGCACAGCTCCTGGAGCGCCACATGCGCTTCGGACGCAGCCGCGAAGACGCGCTCGACTGGATAGAAAACACCGACGAGCCGAATGCCCGCCTCATCGCCGCGACCGCCAGTCGCGCCGACTTCCGCGCCCGCATCGAGCTGGAGACGAAACATGCGCACTCTGAGTGACACGATGGACGCCCCCGCAGCGGCTACGCCGAATCTGGGGCTGGTAGTGGGTATCGCGGTGGTAGCCGCGCTGGGCGGCCTGTTATTCGGTTACGACACCGGCATCATCGGCGTTGCGCTGCTGGGCCTGGGTCGGCAATTCGCGCTCGACGACACGGCTAAGCAACTGGTCACCGGCGCGATCATCTTCGGCGCATTGTTCGGCTGCCTCGGCACCGGGCCGCTGTCCGATCGCTTTGGCCGCAAGCGCATGGTCGTCTTCGTCGGCGTGCTGTTCGCGCTGGGCTCGATCGCCTCGGCGATGTCGCCGAACGTCGAGCTGCTGATCGCCTCGCGTTTCCTGCTCGGCCTCTCCGCGGGTAGTTCGACCCAGATCATCCCGGTGTACATCGCTGAGGTCGCGCCGCCCCAACACCGCGGCAAGATGGTGGTGCTGTTCCAGTTCATGGTGGTGTTCGGTATCACCATCGCGTACTTCACCGGCTTCGTGCTCGGCGAGCATTGGCGCTGGATGTTCGGCCTCGGCGTGGTGCCTGCGATCGTCCTGCTCCTGGGCATGCTGGTACTGCCGGAAAGCCCGCGCTGGCTGGTGGTGAAGGAGCGCCAGAAGGAGGCCGTCGCGGTACTCGAGCGTGTCCGTGGCACGCATGCCGCCGCCGAAGCTGAAGTAGCCGAGATCCAGACGGTGACGCAGAACCAGGAGGTCGGCACGTGGAAGGACCTCTTCAAACCGTGGATCCGCCCGGCCGTGATCGTCGGTGCGAGCATCTCGATGTTCTCGCAGATCACCGGCAACAACGCGCTGATTTACTACGCGCCGACCATCCTGACCAAGGCCGGCTTCTCCGATAAGGTCGCCGTGCTGGCGACGGGCGGCAGCACGATCCTCGTCGTCATCATGACGGTCTTCGGCAGCTTCCTGGTCGACCGCATCGGTCGCCGCAATTACCTGCTCTGGATGATCCCCGGTTCGATCGTCGCGCTCGCGGTGATGGGCTACCTGTTCCAAGGCGCGGGCCCGACGACGGACGTCAGCCGCTGGGCGGTGGTCGCCTGCCTGGCCGCTTACCTGATGCTCAACTGCGGCGGCTTCGGCGTCTGCATCTGGCTGATCAACTCCGAGGTGTATCCGTTGTTCGTGCGCGGGAAGGGCGCCAGTCTGGGCGCCTTCAGCCACTGGTTCTTCGACTTGATCGTCACCCTGACGACGCTTTCGCTGGTGACCTGGCTCGGCGCGGCACATACGTTCTGGCTGTATGCGGTGATTTCGCTGTTCGCCTTAGTGTTCATCTACTACCTCGTCCCCGAGACTAACGGCAAGAGCCTGGAACGCATCGAACACGAGTTGCGCGAGAACCGCTTTTATCCGTATCAGCAGCGTAGGGCAGAGGCTCGCGGGATGTCGTAGGAGCCGCTTCAGCGGCGAACCCTCAGCGTATCGAACAAGCGAGTGAGGCCGGGTGGTGAGGCGAGCGGTCAACCGCTCGCCCGATCCGACGCAAGGCCTCACTCGCGATAGCCGTGCCCTGAGGATTCGCCGGCGCAGCCGGCTCCTACAAAAGACCGGCCGACAGGCACATAATCCCGCCATGAGTATGTCGCCCGACAATCCGCTCGGCAGTTACCTCAAGGACCGCCGCGCCAAACTCGATCCCGCCGCCTTCGGTATGCCGACCACCCGGAGGCGCACGCCGGGCTTGCGGCGGGAAGAGGTCGCCTTGCGGGCGAACGTGAGTGCCACCTGGTACACCTGGCTGGAGCAGGGGCGGGGTGGCGCGCCGTCCAACGAAGTGCTCAATCGCCTCGCCACTGCGCTCGCGCTGACGGCGGTCGAGCGTGAGCATCTGTTCCTGCTGGCCCAGAACCGCCCGCCCGAGGTGATCTATCAGGCATCCGAAGCCATCACACCACAGCTTCAGCGTGTGCTGGATTCGCTTCAGTTCAGTCCGGCCATCGTAAAAACCGCGCAATGGGACATCGTCGGCTGGAACGCGGCGGCCGCGGCCGTGCTTACCGACTACGGAACGCTGCCGCCGGAACGACGCAATGTGCTGAAGCTGCTGTTTGCCAGCGACCGTGTGCGTAGCAAGACACGGCACTGGGAAGCGCACGCGCGTTTTGCCGTCGCCGCCTTTCGCGCCGATACCGCCCGCCTGGGTGCGACCGAAAAGGTCAAGGGTTTCGTGGACGAACTCATGGCGCTCAGTCCCGAGTTCGAGACCATCTGGAACGATTACGACCTGCAGAGCTACGGCGAAGGCAGCAAGCAGTTCGCGCATCCGCTGGTGGGCGAGCTGACACTGGAGTATTCGTCGTTCGCCGTGGACGGACGGCCCGAGCTGGGTCTGATCATCTACACGCCGGCGACGCCGGTCGACAGGGAACGTGTCGGCATGTTGATCGAGGCGCGACGGCCGGCCTCGCCCTGACCGGATCCGACCTTACCGGCGGACGGCGAGCACGCCATCCAGCGCCAGTTCCGCCTTGAAGCCAGCCTTCTCCAGCCGTTTGGCCACCTCGCGCGGCACGTCCCGGCCGCTGGTCAGCTTGTTCGGGCTGCCGGTGTAATGGAACAGACGGCCGCCACGACGGAGGACACGGGCCAGTTCGTTGTAGAACACCTGCGAGTAGAGCTCGCCGGCGATGCCGAAGCGCGGCGGGTCGTGCAGCAAGGCGTCGACAGAGGCGTCTGGAATCGCCGCGATCGCCTGCGACACGTCGCCGTGGGTCAGGCTCAGGCGGCCGTCGGTGGATGCAGCGTCCGGATCCGGCGACCACGGGTTAAGCGTGCGCAACCAGAGCACGTCTTCGTTCTTTTCGAACGAGAGGACCCGGGCTACGCCGCCTTCGAGGCAGCAGGCGGCGAAATAACCCAGCCCGCCACAGGTGTCGAGCACGACCTTACCGCGAGGTTCGATGAGGGCGACCTTGCGGCGCGCGTCCTCGAAGGGCGACTCCTTCGCCGTCGGCAGCATCTTGATGCCGTCGATCTCGAAGGTCGGCGCACCCCAGGGTGTGGGCACCAGCTTGATCAACGAGCCAGAGAAGCGCGACACCGGCGAGAAATCCTCGCCGTCCCAGACGTAGACCGTGCGGTCCTTTAGCTTGCCCGGGTAGGGGTACGCGTGGCCCTTCCACTGCCACGTGTCGGCCTGCAGGGTGACCGGTTCCTCCGTACGGCCCAGGTCCATGGATGCCGTCCATCCGGTGACACCGTCGTCGCGCGCGCCAAGCAGTGCCTGGGCGAGCGGCAGGGTCAGAAGTGGACCGGCATAGTGCGACAAGGAAGCTCCTCGCACCGCTATGAGCGGCGGAATCGGTGGGGGCGCACATTCTAGGGTGATTGGCCGGTTGTGCGTACAACTACGGATGGAACCCGCCTGCAGCGCGGCGCTTAATGGCTGTCGACGTTGACGTAAGGATAAACGGGCATGCGCGCCGCGTGGCTCACGATGGTGGCTCTGATCCTGCCGTTCGTGGCGGTCGCCGCCACGCCACCCGGCGCGGTGAGTGCCGTGGCAGCCGTGCGCGCGGGTGTGCCGGCCACGTCAGTCCTCGATGTCCCCCGGACCATCCCGCGCGCTGCGCCGATCACCGACGAACTCATTCCGCCGATTCCCTATTCGGCCCGGACCGTCGCCTTCGTGCAGACCTTCGTCGTCACGGCAATGTACGACGACAAGCCGTACCGGATCATGGTCGTCATGGTGGACTCCCAGAGGCTCGTCTATTCGGCGTCCCAGCAGGGCGGTCGCGGCGTGAAAGATGCCGAAAGCCGAGACACCCTGAACGTCAGCGTCACCAGCCTCTCGCCCGTCGTGTTCGATGTGGCCGTTTACAAGGCGGAACCGAACGCGACGGCCAAGCGCGATCGCGTGGCCGTGGGCGATCTGGAACAAGGCCATTCGGCCTTCGCCCTGCGCGAAAACAAGCTGGCCGTGCGCGTGGAGCGGCTGGAGGACGAAGTCGACTTACGCTGAGATCGTCATGCCTCG
This sequence comes from Luteibacter sp. P1_D3, assembly GCF_056406135.1. Lineage (NCBI taxonomy): Bacteria > Pseudomonadati > Pseudomonadota > Gammaproteobacteria > Lysobacterales > Rhodanobacteraceae > Luteibacter > Luteibacter sp. P1_D3. Next base: position 163,114 of record NZ_JBFUAT010000004.1, read on the forward strand.
CGACTCACCTGGCGTATCTCGTGAACACGAAATCGTGACCGCGTACGCGCGCCTGGTGGCAGGCAAAACACGTCTGGTGCTGTGCTTCGTCGACCGCCTGCCCATTGACGAAACGACCGAATCCCCAGCCACCGGTGGAAGCATATTTCTTCGAGTCCTTGACCATCACCTGTACCGTGGTCGCCTCGCCGGGGATGGTCGCCGGCGCGAACTCGGGGGATGGCGCTTTCTTCCACGCGAGCTTTACCAGGACCGTGCCGTCGGGAAAGGGCAGGTTACCGCTGCGGTAAGCCTCGACCGCCTTGCGGTTACCCAGGACGGAGCGGATCTCATTGAGCGGATCCGCTTCGATCGCCGGCGCGATCAGTTCCCACTGCCGGTAGCCGTCGGGAATGGTCACGCCGTAGATAGGAGACGCCGATGTTGGCTTCTCCCCGGCCCTCGCGGACGATCCAGCCATCCATACGGCTACCAACAGCAGGGTCGCGGCGGGCACGGCAAAATAGACAGGCTTCATCACAGCTTTTCAACGTCGATGATCGCCTTGGCAAAGGCTTGCGGGGCTTCCTGCGGAAGGTTGTGTCCGATGCCACCCGTGATCAGCCGGTGCTCGTACTTGCCGGTGAACTTCTTCGCGTAATTGGCCGGATCTGGATGCGGTGCACCATTGGCATCGCCCTCCATGGTGATCGTCGGCACGCCGATCGTCGGGAAGGTGGCGAGCTTCGCTTCCAGCGCGTCGTACTTCGCTTCGCCTTCGGCAAGGTCCAGACGCCAGCGATAGTTGTGGATCGTTATCGCCACATGGTCGGGGTTGGTGAACGCGGGCGCCGATCGTTCGAAGGTGGCATCGTCGAAATGCCACTGGGGTGAGGCCTGCTCCCAGATCAGGTGGACGAAGTCGTGGGTGTGCTGGGTATAACCCTCGCGGCCGCGCTCAGTGGTGAAGTAGTACTGGTACCACCACTGCAGCTCGGCCTTCGGCGGGAGCGGCTTTTTGTTCCCTTCCTGGCTGCCGATGAGGTAACCACTGACCGAGACCATCGCCTTGCACCGCTCGGGCCACAGGGCCGCCATGATGTTGACCGTGCGCGCACCCCAGTCGAAGCCGGCTAGGGTGGCTTTCTTGATCTTCAGCGCGTCCATCAAGGCGATGATGTCGGAGGCGATCGCGGCCTGCTGGCCATTACGCGGCGTGTCCGCCGAGAGGAAGGTGGTGCTGCCATAGCCACGGAGATACGGCACGATCACCCGGTAGCCCGCGGCGGCGAGGATCGGTGCGACATCCACGAAGCTGTAGATGTCGTAGGGCCAGCCGTGAACAAGGATGACTACCGGGCCCTTCGCCGGACCGTCTTCGGCATAGCCGATGTCGAGCACACCGGCCTTTACCTGCTTGATCGCACGGAACGAGGTCGCCGACGTGCCCGGCGCCCCCGGCGTATCGGCGGCACCGGCGGAAGGCCCCGTGCCAGCGGCGGCAGGCCTGGCGCTGGCGAGGCTTGCCAGCCCGAGCGGGGCAAGGGCGACACCCAGCGCCGCGGCGCCCATGAATTTCCGGCGCTTTTGATCGAGTGCATCCGACATCGTCGACTCTCCTGTGGTCTGGAGAACGACGATAACGCTGCGTGCCCGGGCTTGATTGCACCTGCCGTTGCGGTTTTGAAACACTCTGTATCCGGCGATTCCACGGATACGTTCGGATACAAAAAAGTCGCCGCCGCAGTATCCTGCGGGCCATTCTTAATGGGACGACGCCGTGATCGAGAAAAAACAGCTTGAATTGATGTTCGAACAGATTGCCGACAATACGGACTGGGACCTGTCCGCGCCGCTGATCTGGGGCTATTTCTTCACCGACGCATCGGCCGATAAGCTGCGCGCCGCGGCCCCATCGCTCGAACAGGACGGTTATCGACTCGTCGACGTCTTCCTGGCTGACAAGGATGAGCCGGGCGACGCCGACCTCTGGATGCTGCACGTCGAAAAGATCGAAGTGCATACGCCAGACAGCCTGGACAAGCGCAACGGAGAGCTCTACGCGTTTGCCGCCGCGCATGGCCTGGGTGCCTATGACGGCATGGATGTCGCCCCCGTCGATCCCGAAGAAGACTGAGCGACGGCGCTCGTCGTGTGAAGGTCACTTCACGGAGCGCCGGGCCAGAGGCAGTACCTTGACGCATGACCACGCACCGAGACTCCGCACGCATGGATGATTCCGCCTACCGTCGTCTTGTCGAAGGCATTTCCGACTACGCCATCTTCTGGCTCGAGCCGGGAGGGGCTGTCGCGACCTGGAACGCCGGCGCGCTGCACGCTACCGGATATTCCGCCGCCGACATGATCGGTATGCCGTTTTCCTTGCTGTTTTCGGGCGAGGACAATGGGGCGGGGGCGTCGGGGGCCCTGCTCGATACGGCGCTTCGCGAAGGGCGCAGCGAGCTCGATGGCTGGCTGGTGCGTAAGGATGGCACCCGATTCTGGGCGCAGATACTCATCGACCCCGTGCGCGACGGCGATACGCCGCTGGGCTTTGGCGTGGTCATGCGCGACCGCACGGAGCGCAAGCAACTCGACGAGGAACTCAGGCGCAGCCAGGAACAATTCCGCGTGCTGGTCCAGGGCGTTGCCGACTATGCCATCTACATGCTCGACCCCGGCGGCCACATAACGAGCTGGAACTCGGGCGCGGAGCGAATCAAAGGCTATGCGCCCGAGGAGGTCATCGGGCGGCATTACTCCGCATTCTTCACCCCCGAAGATGTCGCGCGCGATGAACCGACCACCAACCTCGAAGCCGTGGCGCGTGAGGGACGGATCGAGACCGAGGGTTGGCGGTTGCGCAAGGACGGCAGCCGATTCTGGGCACATGTGGTGATCGACCGGATTACGGACGACACCGGCAAGCTCGTCGGCTTCGCGAAAGTCACCCGCGATGTCACCGAGCGGCGCGCTTCCGCGCAGGCACTGGAACAGGCGCGCGAAGCGCTCTTCCAGTCGCAGAAACTCGAAGCGGTGGGCCAGCTGACGGGCGGCGTGGCGCACGATTTCAACAACCTGTTGATGGCCGTGCAGGGCAACCTGGAGCTGATGCGCGACCACGCCGAATTGCCCGAACGCCTCAACCGGCTCGTGGGAAATGCGCTGACCGGCGTACGCCGTGGCGTCAGCCTGACGCAGCGCATGCTGGCCTTTGCGCGTCGCCAGCAACTCCATCTCGAGCCGGTGAATGTCGTGACACTCGTCTCGGGGATGTCGGACCTGTTGCGGACCTCGCTCGGCCCGTCCATCGCGATCGAGGTTCGCTTTCCACTGGCTCTTCCGGATGTCATGGGCGACATCAATCAGCTCGAGCTGTGTGTCCTCAATCTTTGCGTGAACGCGCGCGATGCGATGGGGGAAGGTGGAATCATCACCATCCAGGCCGCGACGGAGGCGATCGATAAACCGCATCTGCTGCATCTGGAGCCGGGTGATTACGTGCGCCTGTCGATCGCCGACAACGGCTCGGGGATGGACGCCACGACCCTCGCCCGGGCGACGGAGCCTTTCTTCACCACGAAGGGCGTCGGCAAGGGCACCGGTCTCGGCCTGTCGATGGTGCACGGCATCGCCCAGCAGTCCGGTGGGGCCCTGCAACTCGAAAGCGACGATGCCGGCACGACCGTTTCCATCTACCTTCCCGTGGCGCCATCGGAGGCGACGGCCTTGCCGGTGCCCACGCATACCGAACCCCGCCGCGTAAGCCGGCAGGCTGTCGACGTCAAGGGTCCGCTGCCGGTGATCCTGGTGGTCGACGACGATCCGCTCGTCCTCTCCACCGCGGTCGAGATGCTCAATTACGCCGGTTACGACGCCCGCGGCGCCGCTTCGGCCAACGAAGCACTGCGTCGGCTGGAAACGATCGACGAGCTCGTGGCTGTCGTGACCGACCACGCGATGCCCGGCATGACGGGATCCGAGCTGGCCACCCGACTGGCCTCGATCCGGCCGGGGCTCCGCGTCGTGCTGGCGAGCGGTTACTCGGAGTTGCCCGCGACGGCACCCGGCATCGCGGTCCAGTTGCAGAAGCCGTTCGGCCGCGACGCGCTGCTGGCGGCCATACGTGGAGGCGGTTGAGGGGGCGTCAGCCTGGATCCTGGGTCGAGGCGACCGGCGCCGACCGCTTCATCCGCGCCAGGAGCATGACGAAGAAGGGCGTCAGCATAAGCGGCAGGTTGCTCAGGCCCGGCCACCTGATGGCCAGCAAGAGGGCTACCAGCGCCATGCCGGGCATGCCCAGGCTGCGGCGTATCGCGACGGCGACATCGTCTTTCGTGACGTCTGGATAGAGATACGGCGCCTGTAGTGCACGTTTCAGCAAGCGGTACTGGCACAGGCCCGCCACGATCAGGGTGATGGCGTAGACCATCTGTGGCACGCGGTCGGTGAAGTGTGTGCTCATCAAGGCTGTCGGAAACGGAATGAAGGCCACCATCATCAGCAGGGTCAGGTTGGGCCAGACGACCGCTGGATCGTAATGGCGAAGTCGTCCGAACGTACGGTGATGTGCGGCCCACAGAGCGCCCACCACATAGAAGGTAAGAACGAAACCGACGAAGTGCGGGATGAGATCGGCCAGTGCCTGCAACCAGGCCGCGTCGGTGTCGGCAGCAGGCTCCGGCACCTTGATATCGATGACGAGCAAGGTCATGGAGATAGCGAACACGGCGTCCGAGAAGAACGTGAGACGTTCGACCTGTTGATCCTGATGCGGCATGCGAAGTACCCCCTTCGTGACCCCTGGCCCGATCATCCCGCGAGCCGGGCTTCAGGGGAATAGGGCAGGGACCAGGGCGGACTCCTGTAGAATCGACCCCATGGCACTCAAATCCACGGTCTTCAAGGCCGATCTGCAGGTCAGCGACATGGACCGGCACTACTACCAGGCGCACCCCCTGACCATCGCCCAGCACCCGTCGGAAACCGACGAGCGCATGATGGTCCGCGTGCTTGCCTTCGCTCTCAACGCCGACGATTCGCTGGCCTTCGGCAAGGGCATCAGCTCTGAGGACGAGCCGGACCTGTGGCGCAAGGAGCTCACCGGCGAGGTCGATCTGTGGATCGAGGTCGGCCAGCCCGACGAGCAGCGCATCCGTCGTGCCGCGGGTCGCGCCAATCGCGTCATCGTCTACACCTATAGCGGGCGCAGTGCCGAAGTCTGGTGGAAGAAGACCTCGGCTGCCGTTGCGCGGACGAAGAACGTCTCAGTGATCGATATCGCGCCGGCAACGGTCGAGGCACTCGCCGCGCTCACCCAGCGCACTATGCAAATCCAGTTCATGGTCCAGGATGGGCAGGCGCAGATCATCAGCGGTGACACGGTGTTGCCGGTTGAACTGACCACGTTGGCCTGAGCTTCAGTTTCGCTGCACCGGATTTGCAGCAAACCATCGTCGCTTGGTGTCGCGGCCGCCGCGTTTACAGGGCCGTCATTTTCGAGAAAGTTTTCGGTAAGGCGCAGGGCACAGCATGTGTCCACGTTCTAACTCACGCCTATCCGAGGACAGCTACGATCATGCGCACCACGACAAAGACGTTTCTTTTTTCCGCCGGCCTCGTGCTCGGTGCCGCCGTCATGAGCAACCCGGTCATCGCGGCCACGCCGGTGAAAAACATCGTGCTGGTGCACGGTGCCTGGGTGAACGGCAGCGGATGGAAACCGGCGTACGACATCCTGACCAAGGATGGGTACCACGTGTCCATCGCCGAGCATCCGCTCACGTCGTTCAACGACGATGTGACGGCCGTCAAGCGCATCGTGGACATGCAGGATGGTCCGACTATCCTCGTCGGCCACAGCTACGGCGGCGCGATCGTGACCGATGTCGGCAACGATCCCAAGGTGGCGGGGCTGGTGTATATCGCCGCGCACGCGCTCGACCAGGGTGAGACCGAAGTCGGCAACGGCAAGCTCTATCCCAACAAGACCAAGGCCGTGAAGAAAACGGCCGATGGCTTTACCTATCTCGATCCGGCGTTCTACCCGGCCGACTTCGCCGCCGACCTTCCGAAAGCGCAAGCGGAATTCGAGGCGCAGGCCCAGGAGCTCACGGCGGCTGAAGTATTCACGRTGCCTGCAGGCCAGCCGGCATGGAAGACCAAGCCCAGCTGGTACGCGGTCGCCACCGCCGATCGCATCATCAATCCCGATCTCGAGCGGATGTACGCCAAGCGCGCGCACAGCCACACCATCGAAGTGCAAGGCGCCAGCCACTCCGTGTACGAATCCCATCCGAAGGAAGTCGCCGCGTTGATCGAAGACGCCGCGCGTAACGCCATCCCGTAATAGCCCATGTAGGAGCCGATTTATCGGCGATTGGGTGCTAGCGGCACCCTGGCCCGCTGCCGCGGGATCGCCGATGAATCGGCTCCTACCGAGCGCCGATCAGGCCAGCTTGTCTTTCAGGAACGCCCAAGTGCGGTCGTTCGCGGTCTTCGCGGCGGCCGCATCGTAGTGAGCGCCACCGTGACGCGAGAACGCGTGATTGCAGCCTGGGTAGCTGTAGATCGTGACGTTAGGTTTGCCATCGAGTGCCTTCTTGATGGCAGCCTGTGCGTCCTTGGTGATGTACTCGTCTTCCTCGGCCAGATGCATGAGGAAGGGCGCGGCGATCGACCCGGCCTCGCCGAGATAGCTCTCGGTATCGCCACCGTGGAAGGCGACCGCCACATCGACGTTGCTTCGCGCCGCGGTAAGGAAGGTCATCAGGCCACCCAGGCAGTAACCCATCACGGCGACCTTGCCGGTTGCGCCCTTGAGCTTGCCGGCAGTTGCGATGGTGGCGACTACGTCGGCGACACCTTCGTCGCGGTTGTAGGCCATGTAGAGGGCCAGCCCCGCCTTCCAGTCCGCTTCGGATGTGACGCTGAGATCGACGCCCGGCTGCTGACGCCAGAAGAGGTCGGGCGCCACAGCGATGAATCCTTGCGCGGCGAGGGCATCGCAGGTCTGGCGGACATCGTCGTTGACGCCGAAGACTTCGTGCAGCACGACCACCGACGGTGCGTTCTCGGTCGTGGGATAGGAAACGTAGGCGGCGAAGTCGCCTGCGTCTGAGGTGATCGTGATGGTTTCGGACATGGGTGCGTTCCTTGGATGATCAACTGCGTACCATCCGTCGGGGATGACGGTATGGCTTGTCGAAAGGGAGCTGCATTTGTTCCTGTTGGTGGCTGGAAGGTTGTGGCGAAACCATCGCCGGCGTAGCCGGCTCCCACCGTAAGCGGCAGCCCAGGGGGCAGTCGTAAAAAAACCCGCCCGGCGGAGCCTGGGCGGGTTCGTCAACATGACGCGGCCTTTATTTCTTCAGATCGTATCGATCAAGGTTCATGACCTTCGTCCAGGCCGCGACGAAGTCCCTGACGAACTTCTCGTTGGCGTCCGCGCTGCCATAGACCTCGGCATGCGCACGCAGGACCGCATGCGAGCCGAAGACCAGGTCGACGTCGGTCGCTGTCCACTTGCGTGTGCCCTTGCCGCGCTCGCCGCCTTCGAACGTGTCACGTCCGGTCGCCTTCCACTCCGTCCGCATGTCGAGCAGGTTGCGGAAGAAGTCGTTGGTCAGCTTGCCCGGGCGATCGGTGAAGACGCCATGTGCCGCTCCTTCCACGTTGGCACCGAGCACGCGCAGGCCACCGATCAGCACGGTCATTTCGGAGGCCGTGAGGGTCAGTAACTGCGCCTTGTCGATGAGCAGGGCCGTCGACGGAACACTGTACTTGCCCTTGACGAAGTTGCGGAAGCCATCGGCGACCGGTTCGAGGGACGCGAACGACTCGACATCGGTCTGTTCCTGCGACGCATCGGTACGACCGGGAGCGAAGGGCACCGTGACCGACTGGCCGGCATCTTTCGCGGCCTGTTCGACCGCGGCGCTACCGGCGAGCACGATCAGGTCGGCGAGGGAGATGGTCTTGCCGCCGGCGCCGAACTCGGAACGGAGGCTTTCCAGCTTYGCCAGTACCTTCGACAACTGCGCGGGCTGGTTGACCTTCCAGTCCTTCTGCGGCGCCAGGCGGATGCGCGCACCATTGGCGCCGCCGCGCTTGTCCGAACCGCGGAACGTCGAGGCGGATGCCCATGCCGTCGATACCAACTCGGCGGTGGTCAGGCCCGAGGCGAGGATCTTCGTCTTCAGCGCGGTGACGTCGGCGTCGGTGACCAGCGCATGGTCGGCAGCGGGCACGGGGTCCTGCCAGAGCAGCTCTTCGCTGGGCACTTCCGGTCCGAGATAGCGGGCGCGCGGTCCCATGTCACGGTGGGTGAGCTTGTACCAGGCGCGGGCGAAGGCATCGGCGAACTGATCCGGGTGCTCGAGGAAGCGCCGTGAAATCTTCTCGTACGCGGGATCCAGGCGCAGCGCCAGGTCGGTGGTGAGCATCGTGGGACGATGGCGCTTCGACGCATCGTAGGCGTCGGGAATCGTCGCTTCGGCATCCTTCGCGACCCACTGGTTCGCACCGGCCGGGCTCTTGGTCAGTTCCCACTCGTGGCCGAACAGGTTCTCGAAGAACTGGTTGCTCCACTTCGTCGGTGTCTGCGTCCAGGTGACTTCCAGGCCGCTGGTGATCGTGTCTGCGCCCTTGCCACTGCCGTACGTGTTCTTCCAGCCGAAGCCCTGGTCTTCGAGACCGCCGGTCTCCGGTTCGTTCAAGACGTGCTTGGCATCGCCCGCGCCGTGCGTCTTGCCGAAAGTGTGGCCGCCCGCGATGAGCGCGACGGTCTCCTCGTCGTTCATGGCCATGCGGCCGAACGTCTCACGGATGTCGATGGCCGACGCGATGGGATCGGGATTGCCCTCGGGACCTTCCGGATTGACGTAGATGAGGCCCATCTGCACGGCGGCGAGCGGATTTTCAAGGAGACGTCCGTCTTCGGTGCGGTCTTCTTCGATGCCGTGAAGCTCCGCCTCGGCCGTGATCACGCCTTCCTCGTGCGCGCCGGCGTCGTGTTCGTTGCCTGTCTTCTTGCCCTTGCCGTAGCGGTGATCGCCACCGAGCCATTCGGTTTCCGTGCCCCAGTAGACGTCCTGGTCGGGTTCCCAGGTGTCTTCGCGGCCGCCGGCAAAGCCGAACGTCTTGAAGCCCATGCTTTCCAGGGCGACGTTGCCGGTCAGGATGATGAGGTCGGCCCAGGAGATGCTCCGACCGTATTTCTGCTTGACCGGCCAGATCAGGCGGCGCGCCTTATCCAGGCTGACGTTATCGGGCCAGCTGTTCAGTGGTGCGAAGCGTTGCTGACCGCGACCACCGCCGCCACGGCCATCGCCGATGCGATAGGTGCCGGCGCTATGCCAGGCCATGCGAACGAAGAGCCCGCCGTAGTGCCCGAAGTCCGCAGGCCACCAATCCTGCGAATCCGTCATGACGGCGAGGAGATCCTTCTTTACTGCCGCCAGGTCGAGCTTCTTGAAGGCCTCGGCGTAGTTGAAGTCCGGATCCATCGGATTGGATCGCGACGAGTGCTGGTTGAGCAGATCCACGCGCAGCTGTTTAGGCCACCAATCCTTGTTCGTCGTACCGCCGCCGGCGGTGTGATTGAACGGGCACTTCGCTTCGTTCGTCATTCGCGCTTCTCCTGGGGTGGGCCGGGACGAAGGATCGCACTCCGGCATTGCCTATGAACGCATGCGTTCGACTATACGGTGCACGGATACATTGCAGAAATTGATTGAAGTTATCGTGACAAGAGGCTGAGCCTATCGAAAGAACGTGCAAGCCATGGATTTGCAAGGCACTTCGCAAAACCTCGTTGACGGCTCAATAGCCGGCGGTGCGCTTCCGTTCCCGCTCGCGATGCCACTCTCGCTGGGCCGCCTCGTCATGGAACGTCCAGGCGACGAAGCGACTCTGTTTGTTGCCCTGCGCCATATTCACGGTGCGCACGTCGAGTGCCTTGGCGCGGGTGAGCTCCCGATAGATCTCGGGAATATGTTCGCCGCGCGCGACGAGGGTGGTGAACCAGAGCACGGTGCGCGAGTAACTCGTGCTTTCCGTGATCATCGTGCGGATGAAGCGCTCCTCGCCGCCACGGCACCACAGTTCGCGGCCCTGGCCGCCGAAGTTGAGGTTGGTGGTGCGCGGGGCCGCCTGCTTGTCCAGGTTACGCGTCTTGCGGATGTTGCCGGCCGCGGCTTCGCGGGCGGACGCATGGAAGGGCGGATTGCACATGCTGACGTCGAAGCGGTCTTCGGGGCGCAGCAGCTGCTCGAAGATGTGGATCGGGTTCTCCTGGCGGCGCAGGAAGATCCCGTCGCCCAGGCCCGGGTTGCCGTCGACAATACCCTTGGCGGCACGCAGCGCGCCGGTGTCCACTTCGGACGCGGTGAAGCGCCAACCGTATTCACGGTTGCCGATAAGGGGGTAGATCAGGTTGGCGCCCGTACCGATGTCCAGGGCGCGGACGCCGGGACCGGTGGGGATCTCGCCGCCGTTGGAGCTGGCAAGCAGGTCCGCGACGCCATGGACGTAATCCGCGCGACCGGGGATCGGCGGCACCAGATAGTCGGGTGGGATATCCCAGTGGGCAATGCCGTATTGCGACTTCAGCAGCGCGCGGTTCAACGCACGCACGGCATGCGGATCCGAGAAGTCGATGCTGTCTTCACCGTGGCCGTTGTCGCCGACATAGGCGGCGAGGAGCGGCATCTGGCGCGACAGCTCGGCAAAGTCGTAGCGCCCGGTATGGCGGTTGCGTGGATGCAGGGTCGTCACCGGGGGAGCGGCGGACTTGGATTTCTTCATCGAAAAGGGCCAGTTGGGCTGTGGGGCAGGGCCATTGTCGCAGATGTACCCGAAGGATCCGTGGCACCATGGTTTTCTTTGCGAGGCCCTCCCATGGATGCCAAGACCGCCTGGCCCGACCGCGTGACCATCGACGGCATGGTCTACAAGGCGCGCGTGGATGCCGGCGACGGCCTGGTGAGCCTGCCATGCCCGTCGGAGCCCCAGGTGTCCGTGGGCGACGTGATCACCCAGACGGTCGGTCGCCGGGAGGCCTCGCTCGAGGTGCTCGAGGTGGATTTCCAGCCGAACGGCTCGCTGGGTATCGGCACCGTGCATCGGCATCTGTTGGTGCTGACCGTGGAGCCGACGACGTCCCAGGCCCATACGCAGCCGCCCGGTGCTTCCGCTGCGAAGGCGYCACCGCCGGCAGCCCGACCACCGAAAGCGTCGCCTGTCGCCTCGACACAGGCGGCGCCGGCCAGCACGCTGAAACTGGCCGAGCTCGTGGACCGTGTATCGCGAAGCAGTGACGCCGAGGCCAAGGCGATGCTGCTGGCTTTGTTGGATAACGCCTCCGTCTCGGCGATCGTGGGTCCGGTGACCGCCTTGGGCATGCGAGCGTTGCTGCGCGCGTAAGCCGGCTCGTTCGCTATATCGCTTGGCGGATGGCGAGCGCGGTCGATCCGGGCCTATGGTGGACGTTCGTTACCGCGTCCCCGGAGAGCCCGCATGGTCACTTATTCCGTCCGCTGCTCGGACCAAACCGCGCACGATTGCACCAAGACCGTCGAGGTGGACATCGGCATTCCCGACCTGACGCCGGAGCAACTGGCCGCCATCTTCGACGGCGGTCACACGGGCGTGCAGGCGCATCAGCTCGAGAGGGCCGACGACACTTACCGGCTACAGAGCGATGCGATGCAAGGTGCCGACAGGACGTACTACGTGAAGGTCGAGCTCGACGCCACCACGTGTACGGCCTGCCTGAAGGATCGAAGCAGCGAGATCCCGGACTTCGAACCGGTCAAATAGCGACGCGGAACTGGACGTAGGTCGTGCGCGGCGCGCCGACCATGCGGCCCGCATTGCCGTCGACGTTGCGTGTGTAGAAGCGCTTGTCGGTCAGGTTGTTCACACCGGCATCGATGCTGCTGCCTTTCCAGGCGGGAATCTGCCAGCTCACCTGCGCATTCCACAGACGAAAGCCGGGGATGCTACCCACGCGTGCATCGGGCGTCTCCTGGACCGTGTTGGCCGTGTCCGAGAACTGGCCGCTCTGGTGCGTGCTCGAGAGGTTGAAGGTCCACAGGCCCAGCTGGTACTTCGCGCCGGCCGTGTCGGTACGACGCGAGTAGAACGGCACGTCCAGGCCCGAGGTCGTGCCCGATGCCTGGATCGCCTTCGTATAGGTGAAGTTCGCATACAGGTCCAGGCCGCGCAGCGCAGACTGGTCCGCGAACTGATAGTCGATCGCCGACTCCAGGCCCTTGTGATGGGTGGCGCCGATATTCTGGAAGGTGGGCGGCTGGATGCCCGGCACCTGCAGGATCTGGTTGTCGAAACGCATCTTGAACACGGTCAGTTCCGCGTGCAGCTGCGGTCCTTGCCAGCGCGCACCGAGCTCGGCGGTGCGCGCGAGTTCCGGCTTCAACGGGTTGGTGGCCGACTGCGAATTGAGCTGGATGTTCTGCACCGGACCGAACGAGGTGCCGTAATCGGTGAACAGCGTCAGGTCGCGTGTCAGCAGGTACGAAATGTTCAGCGACGGCAGCGGCTTGTTGTTCAGCGAGCTGTACTGCTGGTTCAAGGTCGTGTCGACGCGATCGGCGTCGATATGTTCGAAGCGCACACCCGGCGTGATGCGCCACTTGCCGATGGCGATGCGGTCGTCGACATAAGCCGCGTTCGCATCGGTCGAGTTGTCGAAGCGCGTCGGTGCGGTGACTTTTCCGCTGGCCGTACTGATGTTGTAGCTGCCGTCATCGCCGCGCTCGCGCAAATAGCGGTAGCCGACCGTCACGTCGTTGGTGGTCGGGCCCAGCTCGAAACGCTGCGTGAAGCGCGGTTCGACACCGAAGACCTTGTAGTTGCGTGGCTGCACGGCCAGCTGCGTCCCCGCCGTGTTGATCAGGGTGCTGCTGCGGAAACTTTCGTTGTCGTAGACGCGGACTTCGACTTCGCTGTCGTCGGACAGGGTATTGATGTAACCGACGTCCGCCGCCTTGCGATGGCCGTTCCAGAAGTCGGTGGGGCGCGTGTTCTGGAACGGGTCGGCGTCGTACTGGGCCACGGTCAGGCCACCGGGCGTGCGCGACTTCACGTCGTAATACGAAAGCTTGCCGTAGACCTCGGCCGTCGGGCTCACCGGGTAACGGAATTTCAGCGCGACATCGTCGACCTTCTCGTCGCTGCCGCGGCGCCAATCGGTGCCGGTCATCCCGGAGTAGAGCAGGGCGAGGCCCAGCCCGTTCGCCATCGTGGCGCCAAGGAAGGTGCTGTATTGCTGGTTGCTTCCGCCGCCCTTGCCATACGCGTTCTCGCGCACCGTGACATCGCCGCTGAGATCGGGCGTGGTCGGAATGGCGCGCGTGTTGAAGTTGATGATGCCGCCGACGTTCTGCGGCCCGTAACGCACGGCGCCGCCGCCACGGACGACGTCGATGGATTCGATGTTGTTCAACGTAACCGGCGCCACCGACAGCTGTGGTTGGCCATATGGCGCGAAGGCCATGGGAATGCCGTCGAGCAGCACCGTGGAGCGCGGGCTGTATCGACCGGTCAGGCCTCGCACGCCGATGCTGAGTGACACCGCGCTACCGGCCGAGCCGGAGTTGTCGGTGGACTGCACACCCGGGATACGGCGCATGACGTCGCCGATGCTGGTCGCACCGGTGGCGCGGATCTGGGTGGCGTCGAGCACCGTACGGGCGCCGGCAAACGTCTTGACGCTGTCCTGCAGGCCCGTGCCCAGCCAGCTGCCGGCGACCTGGATGGAGTCCAGTGTGGCAGCGTCCTCGGCGACCGGCGGCTTGGCATCCTGCGCGTGGACGGCATAGGGGCTGGCGGCGAGTGCCGCGGCGATGGACGCCGCGCTGACGCGACGGCGCAGGGCCGCAGCCCTGGGGGTGTGGGACGAAAGCATGCTGAACCCTAGTTTTGATGGCAGCCAGGCCTCCTGCGACGCGGGAGGGCCAGGTAGGTGCCTATCAGATGCGAATACGTTGCATTTGCAAAGGACGGAAGTCTAGCATGCTGTCCGACATGTGAAGCTAGGGGGCGTGGAACGCCGCTTCGATGTTATGGCCGTCCGGATCGAGGATGAAGCCACCGTAGTAGCCGTCGCTGTAATGGGAGCGCGGGCCCGGCGGACCGTTGTCGCGACCGCCTGCGTCCAGGGCCGCCTCGTGGAAGGCCCGTACGTCGTGCTGCGTGCTGACGCGGAAGGCCACATGGACGGGAGGCTGGTTTGGCTCGCCCCGGTAAATCCAGAAGTCCGCCTTGCCGTTCTCACCGAAGCCGGCGACATCCGTACGCCCGGTCACGGACGCGGGGATCTCCAGGAGAAGTTCATAGCCGATGGCCTGCAGCGTTGCCACGTAAAACGCCTTGCTTCGCTCGAAGTCGCGAACGTAGATGCCGATATGGTCGATCATGCGGGAGCCCGTGCGGATAGCTGAAGGTCCTCGCAGCTTAGCCGCGTCAGCGCTTCATGGGGAACTGCAGGTTCACCCCGGCGAACACCTGGAATTGGGGTTGCCCGGCACCGCTGCGCGAAACCGTCCACTGTGGCTCCACGAAGACATTCAAGGTGGTGCCGCTTTTCAGCAGCTTGACCTTGCCGAGGCCAAGGCCAACAGGAATCGCATAGTTGCCGCGTTGCAGGTCGGCGTTCCATGTCGCTGTCGATCGCAGGTACCACCCACGGGGCAGGTTGTAGAGAATCAACGGCTGGAACGCCAGGTTGTTCTGGTCCAGTCGCCGCCGCGAGCCCGCAAAGGATTGCTGCCACGTGACGAGTGTCCCCAGCAGTCCCCATGTCTGCGGCGCGATGACGATGACGGCGAGCCCGGCCTGCCACTTGCCTGTCCCGGTTTCATCCTTGCCGGCGGTCGGCGCGGTGATCTGCGGCCCGATCGCCACCTCCGTGTGCCCGACCTTGAAAGGGAACAGGTCGATCAGGTTGAGGTCGCCGATCGAGGTGGTGTTTCCCGTTGGTGTCGGAGCTGTCGCGACGGGCAGGGTGTAACGGAACAGCTGTGGCGTACCGAAGGCGGCATTGGGGATGACGCCGCGAAACAGAAAAGCGTTGGTGGTGTCGTTGCTCTTGTAGAGCTGCGGCGCCCATTGGTCCTGAAAGCTGAGGGTGATCTTCGGGGTGAGTGGGTTGTTGGCGTCGTTGGCCTCACTGGACGGCGGTGTCGCCTGGCCAAAGGCCGGGGATGTCATGGTCGCGGCCAGGGCCAGGGACAGGAGGCGGCCTAGCGTCGAGCGAAGCACAGGCCGCGCTCGGAGGATGACGTCCTTACATGCCTTGGCCACGATGGCGCTCCCGGAGTGTCGCGCCTATCTACGCATGGGGCTGCGGAAGGGGCGTCGGGAAAAAGCGCGTATCGCTGTGCGTAGAACTACCTAGGGCAGATCGGGGGGCGTGCATCCAAATCCGGGGGCGCCGGTATCTAACAGTGACATGGCTACCATGGCCACCCAACGAGAAGGATTACTTATGGACGGTATCTACATTCCCATCATCGGCTTCCTCAGCATCGCCGCCATGTTCATCACCTTTTCGGCGTTGAACAGCTGGAGCCAGTTCGAGGTGCAACGGACGCTTCGTACGGCCCTGGAGAAGGGAGCGCCGCTGACCTCGGAGCTGGTCGCGYAGATGACGACGAACAGGTCGTCGCGCAACACCGACATGCGTCGGGGCGTGATCATCGTAGCCATCGGCCTGGCGGCACTGGTGGCGGGTCCGATTACCGGACAGATGCAGGAGTTCGCCACCGTCGCGGTGTTTCCGATCTTCGTCGGGCTGGGATTCCTGCTGGTATGGCGACTGGAGCGAAAGGCCGGCACGCCTTGAGGCATGACGTGGATGTTGACGCCGAAGACGGACAGCGAGTTGATTGCCCGATTCCTCGCCGGGGACCAACGGGCATTCGCCGATCTGGTGAGGCGGTATCAGTCGCCGATTCGCCAGTTCCTGAGGCGGCTGGCCGCCGGTGATCATGCGCTGGCCGACGACATGGCGCAGGAAACGTTCCTCAAGATGTTCACCAGCCTCGCGTCCTTCCGGGGCGATGCTGGCCTGTCGACCTGGCTTCACACGATCGCGTACCGATGCTTTCTCCGCTACGTGAGCAGCCACTCCCGCCTTCAGTTCGTGGACGACGATCACATGCCGGAAGCGATGTCGGTCGCACCGACCGCGATGTCGGACATTCTCGTGGAGCAGATGATGAAGCACCTGAGCCTTAACGAGCGACTCATGGTGACGCTGTCCGTGTCGGGTGGCATGAGCCATGCGGAGATTGCCGAGATTACCCAGGCACCGTTGGGCACGATCAAATCGCATATCAATCGCGCGAAGAAGAAACTCGCGCGTCTTCTGGGTTCCGAGGAGGACCGAACATGAGCGGGTTGCCACCGTTGGATGAGTTGCTTGCCTATGACCGGCATCTGGAAGGCGAGGCGTTCACCCGCAGCGTCATGGCCCGGGCGGCACGCCGCAGCCACCGGGTATGGATTCTCGGCGGCTCGATGCTGCTCGCAGTGGCTGTCGTGGTGGGGATCAAGCCCGATCACTTCACGATGTTCACGGACATCCGGCTGCCGTGGCACGTCCTGAGCGACGTCGTCGCCACGGTGCCAACCGGTGGGCTGGTGGCGGCCCTGGCTGTCGCCGCGTTAATGGTCGGCGCCGGCAAGGCCGTCGATGGCCTGTGAGGGTCCGACAGCCGGCTGTAATGTTTCGCGATGAGGACCGGTCTACCTGGCTGCACCACGTTTCCGAAAGGACTAACGTTGGCCTCGCTCCACTCCTGATTCCACCGACCCAACAGGAAGCCAAGGTATGAAATCAGCCTTTTACGTCGCGGCGACCGCCGTCGCCCTGTTCTCGGTAGCCGCCATGGCGAAGACGCCGCCGGCCGCGACCAGCCAGTCCATCGCCGCCGCTATCGCGGACACCCACCGGCCCGAGAAGGACACCCAGCAGGACGCCATCCGCCACCCGGCCGATCTGGTTGCCTTCTCCAAGGTGAAACCCGGTGACGTCGTCATGGACGTCTGGCCTGGCGGCGGCTACTGGACCCGGCTTTTCTCGCCGATCGTGGGGCCCAAGGGCAAGGTGTACGCCTACGTTCCCGCTGAGATCGCGGGTTTCAAGACCGATCCGGTCGGCACGGCCAAGGCGCTCGCGGCTGAACCCGGGCGCGGCAATGTCGAAGCCATTTCCGATCCGATCGCCCAGCAGCCTAAGCCGTCCGCGTTCAATACGTTCGATGTCATCTGGACGTTCGAGAACTACCACGACCTCCACAACAGCTTCATGAATGGCGCGAGCGTCGACGGCTTTAACCAGGCGGTGTTCAAGCTGGTCAAGCCGGGCGGTTACTTCGTCGTCGTCGACCATGCTGCCGCGCCGGGGGCGGGCCTGAAGAACACGGAAGACCTGCACCGGATCGATCCCGCGACCGTGAAGGCGGAAGTCGAAAAGGCGGGCTTCGTCCTCGACGCCGAGGCAACGCTTCTGGCCAATCCCGCCGACGATCACACGCTTAAGATTTTCGATCCGGCGATCAAGGGCAAGACGGATCGCTTCATGCTGCGCTTTAAGAAGCCGGCGAAATAACGCCGACCTTGGAAGACCGTGACCGACATGCCCATCGCGTCGCGTCACGGTTCTCAACGCCACGGTCACGTCTGGAAAATCGACATGAAACGATTCAAATCGACGGCAGGTTGCCTGCTGGCCCTGGTCGGCCTCCTGATCGGCACCAGCGCCCATGCCGACAAGCGCACGCAGCTCTCGCAGCACGACCTCAGCATTCCGGGGTGGGAGGAGGTCCAGATGCGCGTCGATCTGGATCCCGGACACATCGCGGCGAACCACCGCCATCCGGGTGAAGAGATCATCTACGTCGTCGAGGGCACGATGGAGTACGACCTCGAAGGCCAGCCGCCGTTGACCTTGAAAGCCGGCGGGGTACTCGTTGTTCCCAAGGGTGTCGTTCACAGCGCCAGGAACGTGGGAACGACGAATGCCGCGGAGATCGGCACCTACATCGTCCCCAAGGGCCAGCCCCTGCTCGAATGGGTGAAGTGAGCGTTCGGGCCGGATTAAACAAGAAATCCGCGCGGCGGGGGTGCTGAATAGCAGAACCTCGGCGGCCGCCCGGTCGCCACGATGGAGACAGCGCCATGCATCGCAGTCCGCTCCAGCGTGCCCTTCTGGCATCCGCCGTTACCGCAGCCCTGGTCGTCGGGACCACGGCAGGACTCGCCCGGGCGGACAGTCCCGCCAAACCGGTCAGTCCGGTGATCATGATCAACAAGGCGGCGGCCACCACACCGATCGAGACCACGCCATTGCGCGGCCCGTTGAGCATGTTGTCGGGATCCGGTGGCAACATCACCGTGCTGTCGGGCAAGCAAGGCAAGCTCATGGTGGATGCCGGCATCGCGGTATCGCGGCCACGCATCGAAGCCGCGCTGACAGCCATCAGCAATGCGCCAGTCAAGTACCTGATCAACACCCACTACCATTGGGATCATACGGACGGTAACCCCTGGGTTCACGACGACGGGGCGACGATCATCGCGACAGCGGGCACCGCGGCACGCGTCTCGAAGTCGATCCGCGTCGACGACTGGGACTTCACGTTTCCGCCGCTCCCCGCCGGCGGTGTGCCCACCGAGATAGTGAAGGCGAACAAGATCTATCACTTCGACGGTCAGACCGTCGAGGTCGTCCTGGTCGATCCGGCACATACCGACACCGACCTGTACGTCGTCTTCAAGGAAGCGAACGTCGCCGCGCTGGGCGATCTGTTCTGGAACGGCGTTTACCCGTTCATCGATAACGAGAACGGCGGTGGCATCGACGGCATGATCAAGGCCGACGACGCGATACTCGCGCGGCTGAAGGACGATGTGATTCTGGCACCGGGCCACGGACCGGTGGGTACGAAGAAACAGTTCCGCGAGTTCCGCGACATGCTCGCCGGTGTCCGCGACAAGGTCGCCGCGCTAAAGAAGCAGGGCAAGTCACGCGACGAAGTGGTCGCGGCGAAACCCACCGCCCAGTACGACGCGGTATACGGACACTTCGTGATCGATCCGGACTTCTTCACCCGCATCGTCTACGACGGGCTCAAGTAGCTTTCCGACATCAAAGATCCAGTTCCACGTCGTGCGCCGGCGTCGTGCAGCAGATCAGGATGCGTCCGTTCGCGGCGGGCTGAAGCGGGTCCGTCACGTAGGACACATCGCCGTCGATCAACGGTGTCTCGCAGTTATGGCAGACACCCGAGCGGCATGACCAGCGCACCGGCACGTCGCAGGCCTCGGCCAGTTCCAGCAGGTTGGCGTACCGCTTTTCCCAATGGACGGTGAGCCCGCTTCGGACAAAGGTGACCATCGCGCCCTCGGTGGCGGCGTCGCTCGGTGGGTGGGGTGCCCTGGTCACCGCGCCAACGATGCCTGGGCGGAGTGCTTCCTCGCCGCCGAAACGTTCGGAAAGGATATTCGCGTCGGCGAAGCGGGCGCTGTGCAGGCTGGCACGCGCCTGCTCCATGAAGGGCGTGGGTCCGCATAAATAGACCCTGGCATCGGGCGGAATGGCGAGCCGCTCGAGCATCGCCACCGTGATCCGTCCTTGCACGTCGTAATCGCGGCCAAGGCGGTCCGCGGCCCGTGGCTGACTGAAGGCGATAAGCCGTACCGTCGGTGGCAGACGCCGAAGCAGCTCGTCGACTTCGGCGGCGAACGCGTCTTCTTCGCCACTCCGGGCGCCATGCACCCAATAGACCTTCCTAGGCGGGGCGGACGGCGTACTTGCCAGTTCGCGGAGCATGGCGAGAACCGGCGTGATGCCGATACCGGCACTCCAGAAAACCACGGGGTGTGTATCGGGGCCCAGGAAGAAGCTGCCGCGCGGTGCGCTGATGCTCAGGCGATCACCTTGTTCGACGTGGGCATGCAAGTACGCGCTGCCCTCACCAGTCGCGCGCTTCACCGAGAAGCGATAGCGGCCGGGCGTGCTCGCGTCGGACAGCGAATAACTCCGTATGAGCGGCAGATGCGGGGGAGGTGGTCTCAACCGGACCACGATGAACTGACCGCCGCGAGCCGCAGGCAGGGCCGCACCATCGGTAGCCTCGACGACGAAGGAGCGGACGGACGCGCTCTCCTGGCGTGTCGAACAGACGCGTACCTCGCGGAATCCAGGCCAGGCCGTTTCGGCAGCGGGCGGTGTCGAGAGCCCGGCATTGCCCGAGGCCTCCGGGCCGGCGGAGAGCATCGCCTCGAGCGACTGTCGCCAGCCCGTGCTGAGAGCGGGAACGTCGATGGCGCGTTGCAACGCGTCGCGCGGGTGGTCGGTCAGGTAGAGCAGGGCATCGATTTCGGTGATGCTCACATCACTACCGCGGCGTTCCCTGGTGATGACGTCGCCGGCACCGATCAATCCCTCTTCGATGACGCGGCAATAGAAACCCGGCCGTTTGTGCGAGACCAGGAGCGACGGCATCCGCGGCTCCTCCATGCGCATTCCTACGCGGTAACAGGTCACCCGTGGTTGCGTCACTTCCAGTAGCGCGTCGCCAATGCGGAACCTGTCTCCGATGCAGACCTCGCTGTCGGGCAAGCCATCGACGGTGAGGTTCTCGCCGAACGACCCGGGTTCCAACGGCGGTCTGCCTAGAAACGCCTCCCAGTACCGGTAGGACTCGGTCTGGTACACCATGACGGCGCGATGCTCGCCGCCATGGCCTTTCAGGTCGCCTTGTCCGTCGCCGTCGATGTTGAGGCGGCGCACCATGACGCGACCCGTGACGGGTGCTTTCCATACACTCGTATAGACGATCTGGCCTTGCCAGGGGACATCCTTGGGAAGCCCGACGTTCACGGAAATCAACGTGGCCATGAGGGTCACCGCGACAGCTGCGTCTGCACGAGCAGGTATCGTGCGCGTGCGCTGCGCACATCGTCAAGAAAGGCGCGGGCGCTCTGGCTGAAAGTGGGTCTGAAGCGCTGCCTCGGTCTCGATCCTCGTCGCGTCCACGGCGTCGGATCCCGCGCCCGTGCCTTGCACGGAGAAGAACATGACATCGTGGAGGCCGATCATCGCCAGGATGGTGGTGAGGTAAGGCGTCAGGAAATCCGGCTGTCGTGCGCGCTCGCCGGAGAACCGGCCGCCCGACGCGACCGCGATGTAAACCGGACGGTCACGTAGTGTGCCGACCTTTCCGGACGCCGTCATGGTGAATGTGCGCCGGGCACGAACGACGTGATCGAGCCAGGCCTTGAGCGCCGACGGCACCGACAGGTTATGCATCGGCGTTCCGATGACGACGTAGTCGGCACGCTCCAGTTCCTCGACCAGGGTCTCGGAGAGCGCCATGGAGCCGTCCTGCGCCACGTCGTGCGACGATGCCTGGGGGATGGCGTAGTTCATGTCGACGTGCGGCAGGCTGCCGTCGCCGATCACGCGATGCACGACATGGGTCGATGGGTCGCGCTCACTGAGCAGGGCGACGATCCGGCTGGAAAGACGATAGCTCTCGGACGCTTCGCCGCGCGGACTGCAACTCACATGGAGGATGGTTTTCATGGAACGCATGCTACGGCTGGCGTGGCCTAGACCGAAGAGCCATGAACGGAGTAAATAACTGAGCCATGGCCATCGTTAAGCCCAGTTACCTCGGATCGCTGGACGCCGACGCGGCGTCGCCTTACTACCGGCAGATCTACGACCGCTTCTGTGCCGCCATCGTCGGCGGCGTGTTGAAACCTGGCGACCGGATTCCGTCGGCGCKAGCGCTGGCCGAGGAGCTGGGACTGGCCAGGGGAACGATCGACGTGGCTTACTCCCTGCTGATGGCCGAAGGTTACATCC